>JAKFVB010000047.1 GCA_021732405.1 Methylotenera sp. | reverse complement strand
CTATAATTGTTATATAGAATTAATTACATATTCATTTATTATTTTTGATTGGATTATCATGAAACTAAACTCATTTGCGCTTGTATTTGCGATTACTTTTGCTTCATCTATTACTGCTTCTGCATGCGAGTCAGTGATGGGCGGTTGTGTAAAAGAAGCAACACACGACACTTCTTCTCACATGAAATCACAAATTGTAAACAAGGTAACACACCCAGAAGCGGCCACCCCAGCGCAAACTGGCAGCGCAACTAAAGGCAAAAGTAATACAAAACAAGCCAACGGATCTGGAAATTTAATACAAGCAATTAATAAAACTGTGTTGAAATAGTCGTCATACTGAGTACGACTAATGCACGAATAGCTTGGTGCGCAATAGCTAATGATGATGGCGGAGAGAGAGAGATTCGAACTCTCGACAGGGTAAACCCTGTGCCACCTTTCCAGGGTGGTGACTTAAACCGCTCATCCATCTCTCCTGCGGGGTTCAAGTTGTTTTCAAACTTGAGCGGCGGATTATATACGATACTTAAACGATGACAAAGATGTTAATGCTGTCATCTAATTTAGTCATCAACTTTTCAGGAAGTAGGTGTTGACGTCGCCTTTTCCTTTAATGGGAATAGGCCCTCTTGATTCAAAAGTATGCTGATTTTTAAGTAAGTTATAGGTAAATTCACTGACTTGGATTGTATTCGGTAATCCATTTTTTTCCATGCGGCTGGCCATATTGACTGGGTCTCCCCAAATATCATAAGCAAATTTACTGGTGCCAATGACACCTGCAACCACTGGCCCGCTGCTAATACCAATGCGCATTTGAAGCTGCTTACCAATTTGTATATTGAATAACTCAAGCTCTTCTTGCATTTGCAAGGCCAGCTGCGCGATGACGTTGGCGTGATTATCTAAATACACAGGCGCACCACCGACGACCATGTAGCCATCGCCAATTGTTTTAATTTTTTCAAGACCGTAGCGGTCAGCCAGCATATCAAAACGGGAGAATAACTGGCTTAATAAATCAACCAGTTCTGCTGGCGGCATGGTTGAAGTTAACTTAGTAAAATCGACAATATCCGCAAATAAAATAGTCACAGCTTCGTGGCTATCCGCAATCCGCATATCATTATCTTTTAACCGACTAGCGATTGATTTTGGCAAAATATTGAGTAATAACTTCTCTGACCTAGCTTGCTCTAATTCTAACTCATGCAAAGTGCGTTCTTTTTGACTTTGAAAGTAGCGCATCACTGCATATAAAATACATGCAGTACCCATAATGTTCATCAAGAAAAAAGTGTCTTTAATATGAGATGGAATAGGTAAAGAATTCCCTGCAAATAAGTAGTTAAGTTTCCAAGATAATCCTGCTAAAAAAGCAAATAAAACAAACCAAGGTGTTGATTGCTTGGTGCCAAGAATCATTAATGCACCAATCGGTGACAAAATTGCCCAAATAGCAATTCCACTAGAAGCCTCATATCCGCCAATTGCCCACTGCATAAAGAAAGGCATGACTAGCAGCATGACTAATTGCGTAAAGGTAAAGTATTCGAATTTTTTGGTGCGGTAGAAAATGAGTAGGCTAGCATAGGAAAGAATGACATAGGCATACGGCACTGCGGCCATTATGGCGTATCCCTCACCCAAACCTGAAAGTGTGAATATCCAAAAGATACAAACCAAGCTCTCAGCAAATACTAAAATAGACAGTATCGCTTTACCTAAAGTAGCATCAGTAGGGTGGCTAATATTGTGCCAAAACTCCCTAGTCGTGATGCCAAAAACAGCGTTTGTGTTAGATATAGGCAACTTGTTCTCTTCGTTGATTTTAGTTATTATTTAGCACGCTAACTAATTGTGCATTTTTGTAAACTAAACTATATAACAAGCATGAAATATTCGCTACTTTAGCCTTTATAAATTATGTGCAGAACAGTCATTTATACTTGATTTACAGACAGCTAAGGTTTAATCTTGAGCGTTGACTTATATTGTTTTATTTAAAGTTAAATTAGCTGCGAGCCTTTATAAACAAGGTATACAGCAAATTAAGTACTATATTGAGTATCATAAAAAAATTGCAACAAAGCAATGCGGTTTTACAACAAGAAATACTACATTATTAATAGCAA
This sequence comes from Methylotenera sp., assembly GCA_021732405.1. GTDB lineage: Bacteria > Pseudomonadota > Gammaproteobacteria > Burkholderiales > Methylophilaceae > Methylotenera_A. Next base: position 48,284 of record JAKFVB010000047.1, on the reverse strand, counting down.
AACTAGAGGAGTTAGCATGAGTTTAGATTTATTAAAAGGTCTTGGCGTCAAAATCCCTTATAAAGCCAAGTACGATAACTTTATTGGTGGTAAATGGGTTGCACCTGTTAAAGGCGAATATTTTGATGTTATTTCACCTATCACAGGTAAAAACTATACAAAAGTTGCACGTTCAAGTGCAGAGGATGTTGAGTTAGCATTAGATGCCGCACATGCGATTACCGAAAAATGGGCAAAAACTTCAACAACTGAACGTTCTAACATCTTGCTTAAAATTGCTGATCGTATTGAAGCCAATCTAGAGTTAATCGCAACTGCAGATACCGTTGATAACGGCAAACCAATCCGCGAAACCATGAATGCGGATATTCCATTAACAGTGGATCATTTCCGCTATTTTGCAGGCGCCATTCGCGCGCAAGAAGGCGGCATTAGTGAAATTGATAACGACACAGTCGCTTACCATTTTCATGAGCCGCTAGGCGTTGTAGGTCAAATTATTCCTTGGAACTTCCCAATTTTAATGGCAGCTTGGAAATTAGCTCCTGCCCTAGCCGCTGGTAACTGTGTGGTATTAAAACCTGCCGAGTTCACCCCGATTAGTATTTTGATTCTAATGGAAGTGATTGCCGATTTAGTCCCGCCAGGCGTCATTAACATTGTAAACGGTTACGGCCGCGAAGTAGGCGCACCGTTAGCCAACAGCAAGCGTATCGCTAAAATTGGCTTTACAGGTTCAACGGCTACAGGTCGCGCGATTGCAACTGCCGCTGCCAGCAATTTGATTCCAGCCACATTAGAATTAGGTGGCAAATCACCGAATATCTTCTTTGCCGATATTATGGATGCCGATGACGCGTTCTTTGATAAAGCCATCGAAGGCTTGGTGCTATTTGCGTTTAACCAGGGCGAAGTGTGTACATGCCCATCACGCGCCATTATTCAAGAATCTATCTACGACAAATTTATCGCTCGTGTATTAGAGCGCGTAAAAGCCATTAAACAAGGTAGCCCGCTAGATTCTGGCACGATGTTAGGTGCCCAAGCCTCTCAAGACCAAATGAATAAAATCATGAATTACATTGAAATTGGTAAACAAGAAGGTGCTGAAGTATTGATCGGTGGTGAGCGCAATATGCTGACTGGCGATTTGGCAGATGGTTACTATGTGCAACCTACGCTTCTTAAAGGCCACAACAAAATGCGCGTGTTCCAAGAAGAGATTTTTGGCCCAGTGCTTGCTGTAACAACCTTTAAAGATGAGGCTGAAGCACTTGCGATTGCAAATGACACTATCTTTGGTTTAGGTGCTGGCGTTTGGAGTCGTGATGGTAGCGTTGCCTATAGAATGGGTCGTGGCATCAAGGCTGGCCGTGTGTGGACAAACTGCTACCACGCCTACCCTGCCCACGCTGCGTTTGGTGGCTACAAAGAGTCTGGTATTGGTCGCGAGAATCACAAAATGATGCTAGACCACTACCAACAAACCAAGTGCTTATTGGTTAGCTACAACCCAAACAAACTAGGCTTCTTCTAGTTTTTAAGGCTTAAATAATGGTTAAGTAAGATAAAAGAGGCGGGTTTACTCGCCTCTTTTTGTTTAAAAGGAATCAAAAAATGGCTGAACGCGTTTCTGCAACACCCTCTGCTCTCGCTTTAATTGACAAGCTCACAGCAGAACATGGTCCGATTATATTTTTGCAATCAGGTGGATGCTGTGAAGGCAGCGGCCCTATGTGCATGCCTGTCAGAGAATTCAACCCCAGTGCATCTGATGTGGTTTTGGGTAAATTTGATAACGCCACTTTTTATATGGGCGACAGCCACTTTACCTTTGCCGAAAATATGCACACCATTTTAGACGCAATGCCAGGCTCAAGCGGTTCATTTTCATTGGATTGCGGCACTGGCTTTGCCTTTATCACACGCGGCAGATTATATTCTGATGAAGAGTTACAAAGCTTACCGCCTGTCGAACGTGTGGGATACTAAAAAACAGTAGCTGCATTATTTTTTAACCATTTTAGATGGTTAACTTCCGTACTTTGGCTGTAAAGTAAGGTCGATTTAAGGTAAAATCTTATTTGGCGGGCCTCCCCGCATTGTAAAGTAGCCAACCTGGTCAGATGCGGAAGCAAGCAGCCACAACTATTGAGCAAGTGCCGGGGGTTTGGCTCGCCTCTTCCCATAAATCGCCCTCTGCATAGCATCTGCTGTGTTACTTGGTACTCGAAATCCTCATGTACTTTATGTACATTCTGGTTTCTGCGTGCCAAGTGCCTTGCATCTACCATACTGATGGCAATTTATTAGCCTCATAGATGCCAAAACATTAAGTGTCTTACAAATTTAGGTCTAATTTACTTTAGTTGAATTACAAATTTTCAGCTAAAATTTGGTTTATGTCATATCTCGTTTTAGCACGCAAATACCGCCCCAAATCGTTTGATACTCTAGTTGGTCAGCCGCATGTAGTGCGCGCATTGACTAATGCACTGACACAACAGCGTTTACATCACGCTTACTTATTTACGGGCACACGTGGCGTTGGTAAAACGACAATCGCACGTATTTTAGCCAAATCGCTTAACTGTGAAACAGGTATCACTGCTACACCTTGCGGCGTGTGCAATGCTTGTACAGAAATTGACCGTGGCCGTTTTGTGGATTTATTAGAAGTCGATGCGGCATCGAATACGCAAGTAGACGCCATGCGCGAGTTACTGGATAACGCGCAGTACGCGCCTACTGTTGGCCGTTTTAAAGTGTACATTATTGACGAAGTGCACATGCTGTCTAAAAGTGCGTTCAATGCCATGCTTAAAACACTGGAAGAGCCACCAGCACACGTTAAATTTATTCTGGCCACTACTGACCCTCAAAAAGTACCTGTCACGGTATTAAGTCGCTGTTTGCAATTTAATTTACGCCAAATGGCCAGCACTACTATTTCTGAGCATTTGCAAAATGTACTTGCTCAAGAAAACATTACATATGAATCGGCTGCAATCAGCCTTATCGCGCGCGCGGCGGCGGGCAGTATGCGCGATGCGCTGTCATTAACTGACCAAGCAATTGCTTATGGCAATCAAACCGTGAATGAAATTGAAGTGCGCAGTATGCTTGGCGCGGTTGATCAAACCTATTTGTATGATATTTTGCAGGCATTAATCAACCAAGATGGCGTAGCATTGATAAATAAAGCGCAAACCATGCAGATGCGCAATATTGCATTTGAAGCAGCGCTGAACGATCTAGCCAATATCTTGCATCAAATTGCCATCATACAAACCGTGCCCAATAGTATTGCCGACGATTATCCAGAACGCGCTTTGCTATTGGATTTAGCGCAGAAACTTAATCCAGAAACATTACAGCTATTTTATCAAATCGCTTTATTAGGCCGCCGCGATATTGGCTTAGCGCCTGATGAATACGCTGGCTTTACCATGAGCTTGTTACGGATGTTGGCTTTTGCACCCAATGAAAAAGTGTCTGAAAAACTGAGTGCGCCCACCTCTATCAGCAGCAAGCCATTAGCCACGCCAGCGATAAATGCGCAGGTGAATGTCAAAGTTGATATTGCGCAAATTGAGCAAACAGTAGCGCCACAGACTTCTATAGCGCCTGTCACAATTGAATCTGAAACTGAAAGCGTTACGCAAAATTTTGATGGTAATTGGCGGGCTTTGGTTGAAAAAAATCTGAAACTCGGCCTTGCGCGCGCCCTTGCACAAAACTGTGAAATGATTTCTTATGATGAAAATAGCATTACCTTGCGGGTTTCAGCCAGCAATAAACATTTAGTCAGTGCAAGTTATCAAGAAAAATTATCCAGTGCGATTAATCAGTATTTTGGCAAACGCATTAAACTCAATGTTGAAATTAGCGGTGAAAGCCACGTTGAAATCAACACGCCAGCAAAACAATCGGCGGTTGAAAAAGCGACTATTCAATCCTCTGCAGAAGACTCGATTATGCAGGATAGTTTTGTGAAAGATTTACTCAGTCAATTTGACGCAACGATTATCCCCAACAGCATTAAGCCAATTTAAACAAATTAAACTTAAAACTAGATAAACTTAACCCTAAAAAAGGAGCAAAAAATGATGAAAGGTGGCATGGGCAATATGATGAAGCAAGCCCAGCAAATGCAAGCCAATATGCAAAAAGCGCAGGCGGAATTAGCCGAAACGGTAGTAGAAGGCCTTGCCAGCAGCGGCTTAGTTAAAATCAGCATGACTTGTAATAATGTTGTGAAGCGCGTCAATATTGATGACGCTGCAATGGATGACAGAGAAACCTTAGAAGATTTACTGCTGATTGCATTAAATGACGCAAGAACTAAAGCAGAAGCCACATCTAGTGCGCGTATGAGCGGCATGATGCCAGCTGGTTTTAAATTGCCGTTTTAGCTGTTGAATTAACTCTTGAAAAACCCTCCCGCGCTTGAGCAGTTAATCGATTCACTACGCTGTTTGCCTGGCGTAGGGCCAAAATCCGCTTTGCGCATGGCGTATTATCTATTGCAACGAGACAGAAAAGGCGCGGCTAAATTAGGCAATAGTTTAGAAAATGCGCTGCAAGTGCTAGGGCATTGCACCTTGTGCAATAATTTTTCAGAAACCCCTGTCTGCCCTTTATGTACGTCTGAAAAGCGTGACACCTCACAGCTTTGCGTGGTAGAAATGCCAACCGATTTAATGATGATGGAACAAACGCAATCATACAATGGCATGTATTTTGTGCTGATGGGCCGCTTATCACCTTTAGATGGCGTTGGACCCAAAGAAATCAACTTAGATAAATTGATTAAACGCGCCCAAGATGGCGCATTAAACAAAGGACAGGTGCAAGAAGTGATTTTAGCAACCAATTACACGGTTGAAGGTGAGGCTACTGCGCATTACATCAGCGAATTGCTTAAAACGCGCGGCGTATCGGTGAGCCGTATTGCGCGTGGGTTACCAATGGGCGGTGAAATTGAATATGTGGATAGCGGGACGTTGTCGATGGCTTTACTAGGGCGAAAAAAGCTTTAATTGATAAAATTTGACTGTTTTTTAGTGTTAAGTTAACCATTTATAATAGCTAATAAATCCATAGGTGCACTAATTAAGGCATCCGCGCCCCACTCTTTTGGCTTGTCGGTCACGTCGATATAACCAAATAAAGCCACCACGGTTTTCATCCCTGCGGCTTTACCTGCTTGCACATCACGCTCTGCATCCCCTAGATAGATACAATTTTCGGGCTTAACATCTACTTCTTCACAAGCCAGCAATAATGTGGCTGGTGAAGGCTTTGGCTGGGGCGCATCATCTCCGCTTACCACGCAAGCCGCGCGTTTATCTAAACCCATACTTTTGATTAAAGGTTGTGTAAAGCGCCGTGGCTTATTAGTGACAATTCCCCATTTTAAGCCTTTATTTTCAATTGCTTGTAGCAGTTCTACAATACCATCCAACAAAACAGGACTACGCGTAAACACTGTATCGTAAATACTTAAATATTCATCACGCATGGCAATAAAGCTGTCATCTTTGGGTGTAATGCCGAAGCCTAAGCCAATTAATCCGCGCGAACCATGCGAAGCAAAAGGTCTAATCGCCGCATCGCTTAAAGCGGGTTTGCCGTGGCGAATTAGTTGGATATTGAGTGCATGACCTAAATCTGGGGCGGTATCGACAAGTGTGCCGTCCAGATCAAAAAGAATAGTGTTAATCAAGCATTAACCTTTGATTGTATGCATCATATAATTGACAGAAACATCATTATCCAGCCAATAATGTTTGGTGATGGGGTTATAGCTCATGCCAACTTGGTGCTTAAGCGTTAAGTCTGAATTCCTAACAAAGCCAGCAAGTTCAGATGGCTTAATAAATTTAGCGTAATCGTGCGTGCCGCGTGGCAACATGTTTAATACATATTCTGCACCAACAACCGCAAACAAATAGGCTTTAGGGTTGCGATTAATGGTAGAAAAAAATACATGTCCACCGGGCTTAACCAATTGCGCACAAGCTTGCACCACGCTGGCTGGGTCAGGCACATGTTCCAGCATTTCCAGACAAGTCACCACATCAAAGCTGGCAGGTGCTTCTTTGGCTAATTGCTCAACCGCAATCAGACGATAATCAACATTAATACCACTTTCTAAGCTGTGTAATTGCGCTACTTTTAAGGCTTTTTCACCCAAATCAATGCCAGTTACCGTAGCGCCCTTTTGCGCCATTGATTCACTTAATATTCCACCACCGCAACCCACATCTAAAACTGTTTTACCTGCTAGCAAAACCGCTTGGTCAATATAATTGAGTCGTAAGGGATTAATATCGTGCAGAGGTTTAAACTCACTGGTCTTATCCCACCATTTGTGGGCTAATTCACCAAATTTATTTAATTCAGCTGTATCGTAATTAGACATAGTTTTCTTTATCTATAATGATTAGTTAATAGACGCAAATGCATCCAGTTTGGTTTGCCACTTGCTGACAATATCCACCAACTCTTGTGGCTCAATGTTGCTGTAAATGCCAGCACTGTTATTTGGCTTATGATATTTTAAGTCGCCACTTACCCAAACATGGCTTACTTGCTCACGCTCTGCTACATACACCAAGTGAGAAATTACATCAAAACAAGGCTGCATATTACAGTCATCTAGCTTAATGGCGGTTAAGTCAGCCAATTTACCCACTTCAATCGAGCCAATTTTTTCATCTAATCCTAGTGCCTTGGCACCGTTAATGGTTGCCATTTCTAATGCTTGATGTGCGGATATAGCAGTTGCGTCACCGCTTATGCCTTTTGCCAATAATGCAGCAAGTCGCATTTCGGTAAACATATCTAATCGGTTATTACTGGCTGCACCATCTGTGCCCAAGCCAATATTAATGCCTTGTTTTGCATACTCGGTAATAGGCGCAATGCCACTTGCCAGCTTTAAATTGGAGCTTGGACAATGCGCGATACTACATCCATTTTCAGCCAACATTTGTATTTCAATGGCATTTAAATGCACACAATGTGCAAAAGTGGTAGTCGCACCTAATATGCCTAACTTGGCCAAACGCGCTGCTGGGCGCATGCCGTAACGCTGTTCGCTTTGCGTAATTTCCGCGATTGTTTCGTGTAAATGCGTGTGTAAGCCAATATTAATCTGTGCACTTAACGTATTTAAAGTGGTGAAAGTTTCATCACTAACCGTGTACGGCGCGTGAGGGGCAAAACTAAAGCTAATCAGTGGCTCATTTTTTAAAGCGTCACGTGCTTGCGTACCTTTGTCAATATAGCTTTCAGCATCATTTGCATATTGTGTTGCAAACTCTAAAACAAGCAAACCTAAGTTCGCCCGCATGCCTGCTTGAATAACGGCTTCAGCAGAAGATTCTGGATAAAAATACATATCATTAAATGCAGTAATTCCACCACGCAACATTTCTGCGCAAGCCAATAAGGTTCCATCATGCACGAAATTTGGGGATACCATTTTTTGCTCTGTGGGCCAGATATGTTGCTCTAACCAAGGCATCAGCGGCAAATCATCCGCTAAACCACGCATTAAATTCATAGCTGCATGCGTGTGTAAATTGACAAACCCTGGTATTAGCGCATGATCAGTCAATTGAATGGTTTCATTGGCGTGATAGAACTGCTTTGCATCTTCAATACTGCAAACCGAAATAATAACGCCAGATTGAATGACAACGGCTTGATAAGATAACAAGCTATTTTTAGGAATAATCGGTATTAACCAGCGTGTTTCAAGAATTAAATCAACAGATTGTTTCATCATATTATTATAACGATAAAATCATGGTGGGCTTTAAATCATAGGCAATAAAAAAGCCCCGCAATGCGAGGCTTTTTAAACATACTGTAAAAACTAGTTACAACCTGTTTCTACAGAACGTGTCGCTTCAATTTCAACGCGACGATTTGGTGCTAAGCATTCAATTTGTGCTTTGCGACCTTTAACATCATCACAATTTACTTTAGGCGATTCTTCGCCTTTACCTACTGCAATTAAACGACTGCCATCAATACCTTGGCTAATGATGTAATCGCGTACTTGGTTAGCACGTCTTTCAGAAAGGCCTTGGTTGTATTTTTCGCTACCTAATTTATCAGTATGGCCAATAATTTTAACAGACGCAAAAATTGCGTTTTCTTTCATTTTTGCAACTACTTGTGTATCAATTTCACTTGTATCAGCCAATAAGGCTTTATCAAAGCCAAATAATTTTTCTGCTTGCAATGTAATTGTTTCAACTTGTGGTGTGCAAGCAACTGGTGCTGGCGCTGGTTCAGCCATTGGAGCTGGCTCAGGCGCTGGCTCTGCTGCTGCAATTGGTGCTGGTTCTGGTGCTGCTGCTGCAACGACTGGAGCTGGTGCGCCAAAGCGGAAAATACCACCTATATTTAACAGTGTATTACCAATAGTCTCTCTCTCGCTATCGCCATTTACTTCAATTTCTGCTCTGCTCCATTGATGACGCAAGTCTGCTTGCAAGCCAAATGTGTCATTAATTAAGTATTGTGCACCTAAACCTAAACCTGCTAACCATGATGTATTTTTACCATCAACACTATTGCCTGGAATTCTGTAGTCAAGATTGTTGCGTGCTGCACCAATACCAGCCAATAAGAATGGACGGAATTGATCGCGACTAAACATATATAAAGCATCTAAACCAAGTGTAGTTTGTTTATATTTGCCGCTTTCGCCAAGACCTAAGTTCAAATCTTCATCAGCACGGTTATATCCTAAACGACCTTGAATATCCCAGCTTTGGCTTAATTCTTTACCGATAGCGATAAAGCCACCGCCGCCATTGTCTGCTTCTAAGTCGCTGTCAGTATTCATATAGCTAACACCTGGTACTGCATACCAAGCACCACGGTACATGTCTTCGGCAGATACTGCAAAAGCTGACAGGCCAAGTGTGGCTACAACAGCTAAACTGATTAAATTCTTTTTCATTGTTAAACTCCTAGTTAAAAACTTACAAACAAACATCTACTCGCTAACTATACTGAAACTATGCTAACTATGCAACGCCAAAATTGAGGATTGACGCGCTAAATCGTTGAATTTGTTGTGTTCTTGCAACAGTTTTTTTACTTCTATCACTTTACTCATGAGTAAAGTGTTATTGCGCCTGTCTGCTTCACAAACACCACCCCTAAAACCAATATAGAAAGGACGAATCGCAGTTAAGCGCTCTATATGTTGTGGCTTTAAAGACCCTGCTAATCCTGATTTTAACGCATTTTTTTGACAGAATTGTGTAAACATTTGTAAAGTCTGCATCGTACAAACTTCAAGTAAATTTTGATGCTTCTCACTAGTGTCTAGCATAGCGCCATAAAAACCCATATTTTTTAATGTCTTAAGCTGCATTAAGTCTAATTTCCGATCTGCAAAAAATACAGCGACGAACTTAATATCAGGCTTTAGATGAGTAATTTTCCGCAAATCAAACTGGTCTTGCCAGCTTGATATTGCTTTAAGCGAACAAACTGGCACTTTAATAATATCTACATTTATGCTGACTCGCTCCAAAATACTACTCATCAAGCTTTCTATATTAAGGTGCTGCTCACCCACAGCTGCGCTAGTTAATGTTGGAGAGAAATGGCGATTATTATCCACATTGAGCTGATTATATTGCTGCGTCATCGCTACAATTTCGGCACTTATCAGCAAATCTAACGCGCCCAAAGCACCGTTGGCTGGGTCTTTTAGATCGATAATATCAACGCCAGCTTCTAATGCAATCAGTGCCTCTTCAGTACTTTTAACACTCACCAATAATTGCGTCATCCCAATTCTCGTTTTTCTGAGCTAGCATAAAATTGATTGGTTTTTTCTACCAGCCAAGACCACGCTAGTAATTCGTGCTCACCTGCGGTTTTATCGATGGCGATTTGCAAATATTGCATTTCAGCCTGAATTTTTTCTTGCGGTAGCATGTGCAAACGACTCACCAGAACAGCCAGTTCTATTACTGCCGCCTGAGCGCGATTAAAACCATTAAATGGCTTGTGTTGCTCTGCATATATTTTTTGCATAACCAGTTGTGGCCTCACCACATTATCACGCACCTCAACTAAGGCCAATTCCACATGCTGCAGACAATCTGCCAGCCTAAAGCCTTTTATTTGATTGGCTTGTTGCAATTGCCAAGCCTGTCGATTCGTTAGCGCTGCTGCAAACACGCGCACATCATCGCATATGTTCATCACCGCAAGTTTGCTTGTCAATATATTGGCTAACGTGATGGATGGTTTATAGGGTGCAATTAAGATATTTTTCCCCTCATGACGCACACCAAAAGGTGTCACATGCGCAACACCCTCTGCATTGATGCTGGTAATAATGGTTTCAAAAATCATGCTTATTGTCTTTATTATTGTTTTTTTGCCGCTTTTCTTTTAAAGATGCTTCACGATGACTTTTTCTATCATCCAATTTTTCTACCATACTTGAAACACCCCAATTAAGAGCTTCATCTTGGACGTAACGTTTTTTAAGTTGCCATGCAATTTGCGCGCGAGCAAGTTCTACACCCAAATAAAACGCATGCGAAGCATCGTTTTGCACACCTAAATTTGGATAAAACGCAAAAGGGTCTACGTCTTGTAGCAAACCATCACGATTATAAACATGTATACCCGCTTCACTGACCATAATCCTGAAGCTCGGGTCCTTAATTTGTGCGGCGATTTCGCCGATTTCATCTTTGTTATAAGAAAACGGTTTTCTGTCATGCAACCCAAGCAAACCATTGCTATAACCACGCGGCAATCTATCATCTAGTTTGGCGCGATGCATCACACGCCGTGCATTATCTGCTTCGGCAATCGCATTTATCGCATGCGGACTTACCGAAGTGGCTAAAACCGCATTGATACTTAACTCGCTAATTAACCCAAATAAAATCGCATTAATGCCAGTCGTATCGGCATCTGTTAATTCGGTTAAATTGCCAATCCCCATCATGATTTGAATCTGCGGATATTTTTTGCGTAGCTTGTGATAACGCACAATCGAATCTGCCAGCCCAAAATGGATTGGGTCTAAAATCGCATCGGCAATAAACGGTTTATTGTGTTTTAAACAATACTCAATGGCACGATACAGAGACGCCATATTGCCCGGTTTGGCAGGAATTAAGATTGGTGTGGCAGCTACCTCATCCGCAATCCACAAGGTTTTTTCAGTCAAACTTAACAGGTAATCTGCACCAGATTTTCCAGCCAGTAACAAATCATGCACACGCATTGAATCAACACTGACTTTAAAGCCAGCCGCTTTTAGTGTTTGGATGGACTCCTTTAAATGCGCAAAACTCTTACCAGGTAAACAGCCTAAATCAATTACATTAGCGCCCTGTGCCTGAAAACGCAGCGCTTTGTTTAAGATTGCATCTACACTTAAATCAGGTGCATCAACAATTTCCGCAAAAATTTGCACAGAATATTGGGTTAAGTCTGGCTCAACACCCTGATTGCCAAAGTATTGTGGCAGGTCTTTTAGGTCTTTCGGACCACGCTCTACAGGAATGCCATATTGGCGATGCAATTGGCTTAAATCGCCTTGGCAAAGCCCTGGCAAAATCATTCTATTGGCGTCACCCGTATTTTTTAATCGGCGCGTGATTAAATCTGGTGTCATCAATGCAGCAACTGATACGCCAATTTGCTCTACACGGTATTTAAATTGGGGCGGTTTAGGATTTTTATCCGATGGGTTTTGAATATCTTGCAACACTTTATGCAAGCTTTTTTCAGCCAACTTACCTGTTACAAATAATAGCTTTTCAGCCATTTTTATTTAGGCTCGCTATATGCGTTAAGACGTATATTCACTGCCTGTTGCAGCATATTGATGCTATCCACTATTTGTGTGCTTTCAAAAGTGGCCAATTTTTTCACGTTTTCCAAATCAATTTGACGCGGAAATACTTGTACAAAATGTTCACGTGGCGCTTCCGAAATAATGGCGCCATCATCTAGTTCTGGAACGGTATCGCAAGCAAACACAATGCTTGGTACGCGCGTCTTGCCTGCTTGTGCATACAAATTGGTGACTAAAGAATCAGAGAATCCATAGGCCATTTTAGCGACGGTATTTGAGGTAGCAGGCGCAATCACTAATGTGTGATATTTACCCTCATAAAACAATTCTACCGGTACGCTACTTGCTGTTTTATCTTGATAAACTTTATGACCAGTTGCATCTAATTGCCCTTGAAAACCGTACTGCTTGATGATTTCGGCAGCGGCTTTGCTTAAGTAGATATCTACGTTTTCAAGGGTTTGTAGATAATCAAGACATTCGCGTAGGTAGTGGCCAGAGCCAGTTATTGCCCAAGCGAGACGTTGAGTTTTACTAATTGCCATTGTGCTCAAGAATAAGCAAATGTTACCCCTATCAACATAATGATTATCGAAACTGTAAAAATTACATCAATTCTATTGGCAAGCCATGTTGAATTGTAAAAATTTCTGTTTTTTAACAACCAAGCTTTTATTGGATTATGTTCACTGAGGCTATTTTCCAGTGTTAAAAATGACTTAATTAATAATTTTGCTAATAGTAAAAAATTATAGGCAGAAAGAAAAGATTAATTAAGGTGAAACTCATGCTTAATTAAATGGGTGCTCAATAATAATCGTTTCATCGCGCTCTGGCCCAGTTGAAACTATCGCGATTGGCACACCGCACAGCGCTTCTAAACGTTTAAGGTAGTGCTGAGCATTTTTAGGCAAGCCATCCCATGTTTTCACGCCAAATGTATTTTCTTTCCAGCCTGCGACCGTTTCATAGATTGGTTTGCAACGCGCCACATCATCTGCGCCTACTGGCAACATATCCACCACTTTGCCGTCCAGCTCGTAGCCAGTGCAAATATCTAAACTTTCAATGCCATCCAACACATCTAATTTAGTAATGCATAAGCCTGTTAAGCCGTTAATTCGCGCAGAACGGCGCAATGCAGCGGCATCAAACCAGCCGCAGCGGCGCTTGCGTTTGGTCACAGTGCCAATTTCTTGGCCTTTATTCGACATTTGATGGCCAGGGCAATTTTCTGTTTCAATATCCAACTCACTGGGGAAAGGGCCGCCGCCGACTCTAGTTGTGTAGGCTTTGGTAATACCTAGAACATAGTGCAACATATTGGCACCCACACCAGTGCCCGCAGAGGCTTGGCCAGCGATACAGTTGCTGGAAGTCACGTATGGATAAGTACCGTGGTCAATATCCAATAATGTACCTTGCGCACCTTCAAACAACAGATTTTCGCCTCTGGCGTTAGCCGCATACAATTCAGCAGAGATATCTGCAATCATCGCTTTTAATGCAATCGCGTGCGACATGCTGGCATCGTATTGTTGATTGAAATCAACGGCTTTTGAACCCAGATAATTGGTCAATACAAAGTTGTGATAATCCATCACTTCTTTTAGTTTTTCTGCAAAGCGCTCTGGATAAAATAAATCGTAAACACGCAAAGCTCTGCGCGCGACTTTATCTTCATAGGTTGGGCCTATGCCTTTGCCAGTGGTGCCGATTTTAATGGCACGTTTCGCTTCGCGCGCTGTGTCTAAAGCTACGTGATGACTTAAAATCAATGGACAGCCTGGGCTGACTTTTAAGCGACTTTTCACTTCCAGACCATCTTTTTCTAGTGCGGCGATTTCGCCTATCAAATGCCCAGCATCCAACACAACACCATTGCCGATATAACAATTAACGCCTGCGCGCACAATGCCAGATGGCACAAGATTGAGCTTATACACGCGCTGCGCATCACCTTGACCAACAACCAAAGTGTGCCCTGCATTATGGCCACCTTGAAAACGCACAACACCTTGTGCATGGTCAGTCAACCAATCAACGATTTTGCCTTTACCTTCATCGCCCCATTGCGTGCCAATAACGACCACGTTTTTAGCAGAGTTTTTTACTGAATTTTGCGCCATAACTTTTACTTAACTGTTTTTTAGACTGAAATTATAAATAGGGATATTACGAATAAGGTTATAAAGGCTGTGTTTGCCATTGGTTATTACTATAAATTAATTGCCTATCGCAATTGAGCTCAACCATATCTATAGCTGAGTTTGGTAGTGCTTGTATCACAATTTGACCTTGCGCGCGCAATGCTTCAATTGCGCCTAAAAGTGCTTTATCATCGTTTGCGGGCGCTAAAATCGCCTTTGCACTTGCTGCAGGCGCTAATGCCGTCACAGCGCCGCGTAAATCCAAACTAAACCCTGTTGCAGGACGCGCACGTCCAAACACCAAGCCCACTTCGTCATAGCGACCACCTAATGCAATTGGCCCTGTATAGCCTTTTGCATAGGCGGCAAACACAATGCCACTATGATAGTGATAACCGCGCAACTCACTTAAATCAAATGAAACTTGCACGTTTAAATCGGTTAACTGTGCTGCAACACTGCTTAAATCGGCTAATGCTTTAGTGATCTCATCAATTTTAGGCAATCGCTGTACAGCCTTTTGCAGCATAGTCACATCACCGTTTAAATCAGTTAAATCAATCAGGGCTTTTTTAATATCAGCATCTAAATTTTGTGCCAGCAAAGCCACACTGGCTTTATCTTTGCTTTGCAATGCAGTGTATAAATCCTGCTCTAAATTAGCAGAGATATTGCCCGCTTTAACCAAAGCCTCAAAAATAGCGACATGGCTAAAATCGATATGCAGCTCTTTTAGGCCTAATGCCTGCAAAGCTTTAATCATTAAGCGATGAATTTCAATATCGCTTTCAATTCCTGCATGGCCAAATAATTCTGCGCCCAGTTGAAGCGGCTCGCGTGTGCGTGCAAGTCCATCTGGCTTGGTTCGCAACACGGTACCTGCATAACACAGTCGCGATATACCTTGATGATTGAGCATATGCGCATCAATACGCGCCGCTTGCGGTGTCATATCGGCGCGAATACCCATCAAACGGCCTGTTAGCTGATCAACCACTTTAAAAGTAGCTAAATCCAAATCATGACCTGTACCTGTAATCAAGGATTCTAAATATTCCAGTGTTGGTGGAATAATATATTGATAGCCATGCACCTTGAATAAATCCAGCAATTGACGACGCAATGACTCAATACGCGCAGCCTCAGCAGGCAACACATCTTCAATATATTCAGGGAGCAACCAATTACGCATGATTAATTTTAAATTCGGGTTTAATGAAGCTTTTGAGAACAATAAAATCTTAAATTGAACAACAATTTAAGATTTTATCGCTATTTGAACGTTTTGTAGATATTAATTTGTCGTATCACTTCGATAGCCAAAAAAGTAATGCGCCGCCTGCAATTGAAAAAAGTCCGACAAAACGCAGTTGCCCATCTTTAAGCGCGACCATTCGCTTAAAAGTTTCACGCCAAGCTTGTGGCGCGATTAAAGGCAAAACTCCTTCTAAAATTAGCATTAAGCCTAGTGCAGTAATCAGAGTAGTATTCATATTTTTGCTAACAGGCTATATTACTTTCACACTCAGGATTACTTGCCGCCGGCACTACGCATGTATTTAAAAAACTCAGATTTTGGATCTAGCACCATCACATCTGATTTGCTTTTAAAGCTGTTTTTGTAAGCTTCTTGGCTACGATAAAACGCATAAAATTCTGGGTTTTTGCTGTAAGCGCTAGAGTAAATCTCGGCCGCTTTTGCGTCGCCCTCACCTTTCATTTTCTGCGCATTACCAAACGCTTCGGCAATAATGACTTCGCGTTGCTTATCGGCATCAGCGCGTATTTTTTCGGATGCAGCTGCACCCTCTGAACGTAACTGATTAGCGATACGTCCACGTTCTGCAATCATACGATCATAAACTGATTTGCTAATTTGTTCAGAATAGTCCACGCGTTTTAACCGCACATCCACTACTTGTATACCAATTTGACGCGCTTCTTTGTCTGCACGAATACGCATATTATCCATAATAGCCCTGCGCTCGCCAGAAATCACATCATGTACGGTTCGTTTACCAAATTCATCACGTAATCCAGCATTCACTACTTGAGCAAGACGATCTTCAGCAGCACTTTCACCACCTTCTTTAACTGATACATAGTATCTTGAAGGATCAACAATACGCCACTTTACAAATGAATCTACTGTCATGGTTTTGTTTTCGCTGGTAATAATTTCAGCGGGCTGCTCAGAATCTAAGGTGACAATACGTTTATCAAAGTACTTCAAGTCATCCAACAACGGTACTTTAAAATATAAGCCAGGCTCTTTTTTGACCGAGATAATTTCACCCAGCCTAAAAACAAGTGCAAACTCACGCTGATCGACCGTAAAAAAAGACATGGTTAGTATCACTAACAATGCAAACAATCCCACTAAATACGCACCTATATTTTTCATTTCAATTCTCTTTTAAATTCTTTTCAAAATAACGATATGTGGACTGACTAATTATCTGTCTCGGCTACGCATTAAGTCGCGCGAAGTGTCTGCTTCGCTCTCAGACTGTTTGACTGTAGTTGTCGTTACTACGTTAGGTGAAGCACTTGGCCCAGCAGCGCCCGCTGCCATTAATTTGTCCAATGGTAAATATAACAAACTATTACCGCCCTGCTGATCTACAATGACTTTGCTGGTGCTAGACATAATTTGCTCTTGCGCATCCAAATACAAACGCTGACGGGTGACTTCTGGCGCCTTGTTATATTGCGCTAAAATTTGCTCAAAACGACTGGCATTACCTCTTGCCTCATTTTCCACTTTAAGTTTATAGCCTGATGCCTCTTCTGCCAGACGTGCTGCATTACCGCGCGCTTTAGGAATCACATCATTAGCGTAGGCTTCGCCTTCGTTGATTTGACGTTGATAATCCTGATTAGCACGGTTTACATCATCAAATGCCTCTTTCACTTGCTCTGGAGCGGCACCCTTTTGGCGCGACACACTGGTAATTAACACACCAGACTTGTAACTATCTAAAATTGCTTGCATGCGCTCAGAAGTATCTGGCAAGCCCTTTTGTAATAAATCATCTAGCTTACTCTTACCCACAATTTCACGAATGGCCGTTTCTGCAGCCGACATCACAGACTCGTCTGTTGAGCGATTATTAAATAAATAATCTTTCGCGTTTTTTAGCTTGTATTGCACAGCAACTTGCATATCGATGATGTTTTCATCTTCCGTTAGCATTAAGGCTTCTTTGGGCTGCCTTGTCTTACCACCACCATCACTGCTTCTATAACCCACTTCTAGGCGGCGCACTTGCTCCATATTCACCACTTCGGCAGACTCAATCGGATACGGCCAATGCCATCTTGGGCCTGGCTCAGTGGTTTGGGTATATTGACCAAATCGCTGCACAACACCCAAAGAGCCTTGATCAACGATATAAAATCCAGTAGCTAGCCAAATAGCGGCAATCACGGCTAATATGGGTAAAACAGGCACATCAAAATTTTTATTAGCTGATGGCTGGCTATTGTTATTCCCTTTTTTGCCAAAAAGGTTATTAATTTTTTGGTTTAAATCACTCAATATTTGATCCAAATCAGGTGGACCCTCATTGTTACGTTGGCCAAAACCAGGAAACTTAATCATGTATTACTCCGAACTATATTACTAATTTTATTGAGAAAATTGGGTTTCAAAACTGAGGTTACACGTAGGCGCTTTCTTCTGTGCTGTGCCGTTTTAAAAGCTGTTGATGTTCAGTTAACGCTAACTTTAAATAGTCAATTCCAACACCAGTTGCAGCCGAA
This sequence comes from Methylotenera sp., assembly GCA_021732405.1. Lineage (GTDB taxonomy): Bacteria > Pseudomonadota > Gammaproteobacteria > Burkholderiales > Methylophilaceae > Methylotenera_A. Next base: position 30,503 of record JAKFVB010000047.1, on the reverse strand, counting down.
ATACTCACTTTTGAAATATTACCATATTCATCGCGAATCAAGCCTGCGGACATATCCAGCTTATCAATCTGATTTAATACCAAAATTTGTGGTACTTTTGATGCGCCAATTTCTTGTAAAACTAAATTAACCTGTGCAATCTGCGCATCGCGATTGGTGCTTGCAACATCCACTACATGCAGCAATAAATCAGCTTGCGATGCTTCTTCTAGTGTTGCACCAAACGCTTCAATCAAAGTAGTTGGTAAATGTTTGATGAAACCAACCGTATCAGAAACGACTACAGCACCACCGCCAGAATGGTAATCTTCCCCCAAATACATTTTGCGCGAAGTGGTATCTAGCGTCGCAAATAACTGATCTGCCGCATATACACCTGATTGCGTTAAGCGGTTAAACAAAGTGGATTTACCTGCATTAGTGTAGCCAACTAACGATACGGTCATCAAATTTGAACGCTTACGGGCACGGCGTTGCATATTACGTTGTGATTTGAGTTTTTCCAATTTTTCACGCAATTGTTTGACGCGAACACGCAACATGCGGCGATCAAGCTCTAGCTGGGTTTCACCTGGGCCACCACGCACACCTATACCACCTTTTTGTCGCTCTAAGTGAGTCCAGCCGCGCACAAGCCTTGTAGATAAATGCTCTAGCTGTGCCAGCTCTACTTGTAACTTACCTTCATGGGTTTGCGCACGTTGTGCAAAGATATCCAGAATCAAACCAGTTCTATCTAATACTTTAGCTTGTAAAAGGCGTTCTAAATTGCGCTGCTGCGATGGGCTTAAATCGTGATTAAAAGCGACTAAATTAGTTTCACTTGCTTCTAGCATGGTTTTTAATTCATCAGCTTTGCCGCTACCAATAAATAATTTCGCATCAGGCGTGCTGCGCTTGCCCTCTACTGTAGCGCGTACTTGCATGCCAGCAGATATCACCAGTTGCCTGAGCTCATGCAGGCTTTCTGCATAATCAGGTTCGCCAAAATCCACGCTGACTAAAATAACCGCACCGTTAGATGAGGTTGTTAAAGTAGATGGGTTTGCTAGGGTATTTTCGCCGTAACCAGAGGGTCTAATTGACAAGTTTTATTCTTCTGAGTGTTCTGGCAAGGCCATGCTGACTGCACGTGCAGGCACAATGGTAGAAATAGCGTGTTTGTATACCATTTGAGTCACTGTGTTTTTTAATAAGATGACATACTGATCGAACGAATCCACTTGGCCCTGCAACTTAATTCCGTTAACCAAGTAAATTGAAACTTGTACATGCTCTTTTCTAAGTGCGTTTAAGAATGGATCCTGCAGCATTTGTCCTTTGTTATTCATGTTTTGCTCCTTGTAGTTTTATAAAATTGGAGTAGCTTAATAAAAAAGCTAAATCTGCCAGCTATATGATTATGATTGCGCCTTTTTGTTCGCATTTCAATAGCAGTTTTAACTATTTTTTTCAGTTATTTTGCGAGTTAAGCTGATTTAAAATGTGTTTTTAGCTACAACATCATTTTAAATAATCTATATTAAATATTTGTGTATCCTAAACAGGGTTTCTTTTTGCCCTAATATAGCCATTACCTGATCAATACTAGGCGATTGCGCAATGCCCGTTAACATCACACGCAAAGGCATGGCTACTTTAGGGAATTTGAGTTGATTTTCTGCAACTACCGTATTAATCGCATCATGAATGGCCTCTGCACGCCAATCGATAGCTGCAAGCTTCTGACTTAACGCTTTTATCACAGGTAAAATTTCTGCTGTGATATGTTTTTCAGCATCGGCTGGATTGGTTTGGGCTGGCATGTAAAAATAAGCAATATCACTAGCCAATTGATTTAAATTATTAGCCCGCTCGCGATACAAACTTAAGACTAACTTTAGCTCAGGATTAGCCGAAACAGTCAAACCTAGCTTTGCCAAACGATTAGTAATATCTATTTCAAGCGAATCTAAACTCGCTTCTTTAATGTAGTGCGCATTTAGCCAATTTAATTTTTCTGTATTAAATTGTGCGGCAGACGGCGTGATATGGTCCAAATCAAACCACTCGCAAAATTGCTGCATATTAAATATTTCCGCATCGCCATGACTCCAGCCAAGACGTGCCAGATAATTCAAAACCGCCTCTTTTAAATAGCCATCTTCATGATATTGCATGACACTTACCGCACCATGACGTTTGGATAGCTTTTGCCCGTCATCACCCAATATCATGGATAAATGCGCGTACTGCGGAACGGTTGCGCCTAATGCGTTCAACATATTAATCTGGCGCGGCGTATTATTCACATGGTCATCGCCACGTATCACTTGCGTAATGCCCATCTCAAAATCATCGACCACCACGCAGAAATTGTAGGTAGGTGTACCGTCAGCACGGGCAATAATCAAATCATCCAATTCACTATTGGCAATTTCAATACGCCCCTTCACCAAATCATCCCAAGCCACTACACCTATTTGCGAATTTTTAAAGCGCACTACGGGTGAAATACCTACTGGAATTACAGGTAAAGTTTTGCCTGATTCTGGACGCCATTTTCCATCATAACGCGGTTTTAAGCCTTGCTGCATCTGACTTTCACGCAAGGATTCCAACTCTTCTTTACTGCTATAGCAGTAATATGCCGTGCCAATGTCGAGCATACTTTGAATCACTTTTTTATAAGTGTCCATGCGTTGCATCTGGTAAAACGGGCCTTCGTCGTAATCTAAACCCAACCAATGCATGCCATCTAAAATTGCTTGTACAGCTTCTGGCGTACTGCGCTCAACATCTGTGTCTTCAATGCGTAAGATAAATTGACCTGCATTTTTTTTGGCATACGCCCAAGAAAATAGCGCAGTGCGGGCACCGCCGATATGTAGAAAACCAGTTGGGCTGGGAGCAAATCGAGTACGAACTATCATGAATGAAATAAATGGGTTAAAAAAACAGTATTCTAACATGCCATTTAATGGCTGATTTTGATTATTACCATGCATTAATAATTAAATAAATCTTGATTATTCAATGATTTATTATTATATTTTAATTAAATAAATTAAAATATTAGGTTAGATGTAAAAATTATTGCCTACTTCATTCAATGAAAAATATTATTCAACAAATTTTTGGTGGTGCGCTGACTAAAAAAATGCATGCGCAGTATGCATGGGTAGATGACCTTGCAGAAATGGATGACCTTGCTGCATTAAAGTTTTGCTACCAGCAATTGGCCATTATTATTGCGCATATGCAGGCTGAGGAAGATGTTGATTATAAAGTACTATTAGATCTTATCATCCAGTTAGAAGACCTTAATTTTACGCGTCTAGAAAAATTATCTTCTCAATTTGTGCAGGTTGAAAATCTAAAGCCTGAACTCGAAATCAATATTTCAGAAACTTGCTATAACTATTGCCGACAATCGTACATTGCGCACCTTAAGGTGATTGAAAAAGTCATCAATCCCAGCAAGTTTAAACTAGAAGGCAACATGCCTGTTATTCTCATCGGCAGAGCGATGTACTCAGCCATGCAAATGATGAAATGGCGCATGTATACTCAGGCAAATCCACCGACTAAAATGTGGATACAGCTTTTTATGCTGTACCGCATTGCAACCCAGCAAGCATTGCTGAATATACCCGTTGAGTTATTTAAATTAGCCCCCTCAACCAGTTTATCTGCTTACTTTGTACAAATGTGTATGTTAGGGCAATTAGCGCAATCTAATTTACCCAAACAACAAGTTGATATTGCTTTCCGTGTGTTAACACATTGGCTAACACGCGCGCACATTAGCAAGCATTACACGCCTGAACAATATTTATTTTTTGTTGATTTGGAAAAAGACTTTGCTGCCAAACGCATGCGTAATTTTGAGCCCAACGAACAATGCCGTTATTGGGAGTTAGATGAGCTAGAAAAGCAAATCAAAGTGGGCATCACGGTAACTGATCGCGGCGAAACACCAGAAAGCTTGCTGGGCGCGAAAATTGAGAGTGTTAAAAGATTAAACGACACGCTAAATGTGATGTTGGCTGAGTGGACTAAAATCAATTACATCAGGCAACGCCGCAAAGAGCCACGTGAAGCCACTTCAAAAACAGCCAAAGTAAATGCTGGGATTGTTAATATCTGTAATCAAGTGCAACAAGCCAATCAAATCAGTAGTGGATTACGCTTATCAAAAGATGGGAAATCATTTGATGAGCGGCTGCGCACCCACACCGCTTTGACACAATTGAGCAACCTCACAATCAACAGCGGCTCACTTGACAGCTGGATTGTCACGGACGAGAGCCCGCATGGCTTGGGCACTAGAGTAAATAAATATGCCAATATTTTGGCAAGGCCTGACAAGTTAATTGGCTTGATGATGGATGAAGATCCAAGCCAACTTATCATCGGCATCATTAGAGGCGTGAAGCCAACAACTGGTAATCAGCTTAAAGTGGGGATCGAAATCATGTCGCGCCACCCCAATTGGGTGCAGTTACGGCAATTACGCAATGAAGAGTTATTTGCTGATACCGCGTCCGTCATATCTGGCAATAATCAGCCCTCCGCTCTTGAAATTGGCTTGTTTGCTGGCGTGTATCTGCCGATTGAAGCAGGCTTATCCAGCATTTCAACCTTGCTATTACCAAAACTACACTACAGACCTAATACTAGCTATGCTGTCAGTATTTCTGGTACGCCCAAACGCGCGCTGCTTGGCGAGCCGATTGAATCGCGCGACGATTGGGTTAAAGTCGCCTTTCCTTTTTGATGTTAATTATCTAATTAACATCTGCTGTTTAAAGTATTTAACGTTGAAATTTAACGTTAAAATTTGGTTAACTAATTAGCTTTAGTCGCCACTGGAACAGAAGTTAATGGCGCGGTATTAGATGTTGCAGTGTCAGCTTGCTCACTCTCACGCCAATCACCACCCAGCACCTTAAATAACTCAACACTAGCCAAACTTGTAGCTTGCCTTGCCTGTACGTTAGCCAAGGCAGCATCGTTGTGCACACGCTGCGCATCTAATACTTCTAGGTAGGCTGAATAACCAGCTTTATAGCGATTTTCAGCCACAGCCAGCGCTTTTTTAGCAGACGCTTCACTTGCAGCCAAACTTTGCTCACGTTCAACATTTAAACGTCGCGTCACTAATGCATCATTAACTTCTCTAAATGCATTTTGAATCGTCGTTTGATATTGTGCTAACGCTTGTTTTTGCCTTGCTGTGGCCTGTTCTACTCTGGCTTTACGTTTTCCTGAATCAAAAATGGGCAAATCTAAACCTAAACCCAATGTCCAGATACGTGCACCCGATTTTAGTAGATTACCTAACTCCAAACTCTCACCACCGTAGCTACCTGTCAGGCTGATACTAGGGTACAAAGCCGCTTTCGCAATACCAATTTGCGCATTTTCAGCAATCAATGCTTGTTCTGCTTGGCGAATATCAGGGCGATTTTCGAGCAAAGCAGACGGTAATCCTGCTGGTGGAATCGGGGGTAGTGGCAATGCACGAATATCCGCTTGATTCACTTCATCTAATTTCAAATCCAGCACACCCGTTAACACCGCAAGTTGATGCAAAGTTAACGCGCGCAAACGGTTTAATTCAATCAACTGCGCGTTTAAATTGCTTACAGCTACTTCAGCTTGGCTGACTTCTAGGCTACTAGCGATACCACCCTCAAGCCTGCGCTGCGTTAATTTAAGTGATTCTTCGCGACTGCGTTGGTTATCTTTAGTGACCGCAATTTGTGCCTCAATACCGCGCAATTGCAGATAATTACTGCTCACCAAACCGATTAATGAAAGCTCAACCGTTTGTTTTGAATAACGCGAAGCCAAAGCATTTGCAGTTGCCGCTTCTTTAGCACGCTTGATTTTTCCCCAAAAATCTAACTCGTAATTGGTATTAAATCCAAATGTATAATTATTACGTATAGGTGAAATAAACACTGGGAAAGCGCCTAACTCCGTCACTTTTGTGCGTGTCGCATCGGTCGAAAAACTGACCTCAGGAAACAGTGAAGCACCGACTTCGCGCATGCTGGCATCGGCTTCTTCAATACGCGCCACTGCTAATTGAATATCGGAATTGTTTTGCAAACTTAGCGCAACCAACTCATTCAATTTTGCATCCTGATAATGCTTCCACCAAGCTTTAGTCGCCGCATTTTCGGCAGTGTCAGCAACCACTGGCTCGCTGAATTTTTCAGGCAAGTTAAATACTTGGCGCAGATAATTGGGACCTAATGCTTGGCAAGACGACAACATTAATAACAACAATATGCTTGATATTTTCATACTTAAGTTTTTCATAATGTAATCTCTATAGCCCTTCGCCATGATGTTTTCTATCTACATGGGTGTTACTTAACCAAGTAAAAAATAACGGAATGAAAATAGTCGCCACAAAAGTGGCCAACAGCATACCGCCAAATACGCCGGTACCCATGCTACGACGCGCTGCAGCACCCGCACCTGTCGCAATCACCAAGGGCACAATACCAAGCACAAATGCCATTGAGGTCATCACAATCGGCCTAAAACGCATCCTTGCCGCCTCTAGCGCGGCCTGCGCAACTGGCATGCCTTCTTCCATTTTCTGGCTGGCGAATTCCACAATTAAAATCGCGTTTTTCGCCGCCAAACCGACTAAGGTAATTAACCCAATTTGGAAGTAAATATCATTAGGCATGCCACGCATCAACACAGCCAACAATGCGCCTGCCAGAGCAAATGGCACCGCCATAATCACTGCCAAAGGCAAGGCCCATGTTTCAAACTGCGCAGCCAAAATTAAGAACACCATAATAATGGCAAAGCCGAATGCAAATATCGCGGCTGAGCCTGTACGTTTTTCTTGATAGGCTTGGCCTGTCCAAGCAATTTGATAGCCATCTGGCAGGTTTTCAGCAGCGATTTTCTCTACCATGGCAATCGCATCGCCAGAACTGACGCCAGCTGCACCGCCACCTAATACTTTGGCTGAAAGCAAGCCGTTATAACGCTCTAACTGCTCAGCGCCCACAATATTGCTCACTTTACTTAACGCTGACAGCGGTACCATTTGCCCTGCATTAGATCGCACATACACTTTACCTAAGTCTTCAGCTTTCATGCGGTATTCTGCCTCCGCTTGCAATTGCACGCGGTAAGTACGGCCCGATTTATTAAAGTCATTCACATAAAGCGAGCCCATGGTGCTTTGCAAAGTAGCGTAAATATCAGCCACTGGCACGCCTTGCGAAATGGCTTTTGCTTCGTCAACCTCAACAAATAATTGCGGCACTGTCGGGCGGAAAAATGAGTTAATGCCAGTTAAGCGCTGCTCTTTACGTAATGCATCCATAAAGTTATTCACCACGGCTGATAAGCGCATCGGGTCAGAATCACTGCGACTTTGCACATAAACCTCAAAGCCGCCAGAGCTTCCTAAACCGCGAATAGCGGGTGGATTAAAGGCAATCGCCATTCCATCTGGCTGCTGCATGCCAATACCAAACAACTTGCCAACAATCCCCTCTGCTGTGGTTTCACGCTCTGACCAATCTTTTAATCGCACAAACATGGTAGCCGCGCTGGTTTTATTGCCGCCACCAATTAAGTCAAAACCATTCACCGCAAACTCATGTGCAACTGCTGGATCTTTAGCAATCGCAGAGCGCACCGCTTCTGTGGTTTTAGTAGTACGACTTAATGTTGCACCGTCTGGCATAATCACGGCAGAAATCACATAGCCTTGATCTTCTGCTGGCACAAAGCTGCCAGGCACTACTCTTAATAAAACAACCACTACTGCGATAATTGCACCAAACACCAGCGTACCTATAAATTTATGATGCAACGTTAAATCGACCGTTGCAGAATAAAAATTAGTGAGCTTTTGAAAGCCACGATTAAAGGGTTTAAAGAATGCGGATTCTTCATGCACGGATTTTAATAAAATGGCGCATAAAGCTGGCGTCAATGTTAATGCCACAATACCCGAAATAACTACGGCAACGGCAACTGTTACCGCAAACTGGCGATACATCTCACCTGCAATACCACCTAAGAAAGCCACTGGCACAAACACAGCACACAACACTAATACAATCGCGACTACGGCGCCAGATACTTGCTCCATCGATTTAACAGCCGCCTTAATAGGCGAAAGTTTTTCTTCTGACATTAGCCGCTCAACGTTTTCTAGCACAACAATCGCATCATCTACCACGATACCGATTGATAACACCATCGCAAATAAAGTGAGCGTATTAATAGAAAAGCCGAATATCCATAAACCCGCAAATGTGCCAATTAAAGAAATCGGCACTGCAATCAATGGAATCAAGGTTGCGCGCCAGCTTTGCAAGAACACAAAAACCACCAGCACCACCAGCACCATCGCTTCGGCTAATGTTTTTATCACTTCTTCAATGGACGATTTAACGAAATCGCTGGTGTCATAAGGCACTTCCCAATCAACGCCTTCAGGAAAGCGCTGTTTAAGCTCAGCCATTTTCTCTTTAATCGCTTGCGCAGTATCCAGCGCATTCGCGCCTGTTTGCAAGAAAATAGGAATACCGACGCCAGGCAAGCCATCCAAAGCGGTACGCACGTTATAACTTTGTGAGCCTAACTCAATACGCGCCACATCTTTTAAATACAGCACGCCGCTTGGGCCATCGGCTCGGATAATAATATTGCCAAACTCACTTGGGTCAACCAGACGACCTTTTGCCGTAACGGTATACACCAGTTGCTGTGAGCTTGGTGATGGCTCTTGGCCAATTTTACCAGCTGCGTATTGTGCATTTTGTGACTGAATCGCAGTGGCGATATCGGTTGTCGTCACGCCCAGTTGAGCCATACGATCTGGTTTTAGCCAGATACGCATAGAGTAATCTTGCGCGCCAAAAATGGTCGCATCACCCACGCCTTTAATACGTTTAAGCTCATCCAACACATTAAGCGTACCGTAATTGCTTAAGTAAAGCGGGTCATACTTACGTTGCTTATCCGTTAACATAATGACTAGCAAAATGTCATTTGAACGTTTCTGCACCACTAAACCTGTACGGCGCACCTCGTCTGGCAAGCGCGGCAAGGCAATATTCACGCGGTTACTCACGTTAAATGTGGCCTGATTGACATCGGTACCCACTTCAAAGGTAGCCGTAATCGTCAATGTACCGCTAGAGTCAGCACTAGAGTTGAAATACAGCAAACCCTCAACACCGCTCAACTGCTCTTCAATCGGCGCCGCTACGGTTTTAGATAAAGTATCAGCGCTGGCACCTGGATAAGTTGCCGTAATCAGCACAGTTGGTGGCGCAATTTGTGGATACTGCGCAACAGGTAACTTTAATGCAGCAGCCAATCCAGCCAACACGATAATGATGGACAAAACGCTGGCAAAAATAGGCCGTGTAATAAAAAATTTGGTCATGGTTTTATCTGCTTAAATGAAAAGATTGGCCAATAATGTGCTTAAGACTTAACACTATTTTTGTCGTTAATTTTAGCTGCTGGCGTTGTTGCCGATTCTGCTGGCTGTGGTGTCTCACCAAAAATACGTGGCTCAACTACAGCGCCTGGACGTACTTTAATTAAATTATCAACAATGACTTTATCATTTTCGTTTAAACCTTTTAAGATAATCCAGTCTTTTCCATACCATTCACCTGCAGTTACAGGTCGAATTGTTGCAGTATTTTCAGCATTAATTACATATACATATTTACCTTGATCGCCTGTTAACACGGCTGTTTGCGGAACTAAAATGACGCCATCTTGTAAACCTGTCGTCACGCGAGCACGCACAAATTGTCCTGGAAGTAGCGCTTTATCTGCATTGTTAAACGTTGCACGTAGTTCTTGAGTGCCCAGCGTTGGGTTAATTTGATTTGCAGCGAAATTTAACTTTCCTTTTTGACTGTATTCGCTGCCATCAGACAATATAAGTGTCACATTTGACACGCTATCCGCATCGATACGTCCACCTAAACTTGCAACTTCTGATTGAGACAAACTAAAGCGTGCCCAAATTGGGGATAATTGAACAATAGTAGTCAGCAAGCTAGTATTTGCAGTCACCAAAGCGCCCTCAGAAAACTGAAAACGCCCAGCAATGCCAGAAACTGGGGCAGTTACTTGCGTATAAGAAAGGTTAAGTTCAGCTTCTTTGATATTAGCCTGCGCTTGCATCATATCGGCCTGCGAAATACTTTCGTCCGAAGTCGCATTGTCATACTCACGCTGACTCACTGATTGCGTCTCAAGCAGTTCTTTTAAACGACTAGACTCGCGTGAGGTTTGCGTAATGCGCGCTCCTTGAGCCGCTGCTTGCGCTTTTGCTTGATTCAATGCAATTTGAAATGGCGCCGGATCAATTAAAAAGAGTATTTGCCCTGCTTTTACAGACTCGCCCTCTTCAAACATTTTTTTAAGAATGATACCGCCTACGCGTGGTCTGATTTCTACCTCCTTTGCACCCTCGGTTTGCGCAACGGCTTCCACACTCATTGGCACCGAGGTTGGCGTAGCGCTAATGTAGCTAACAAGCATTGCAGGAGGTGCAGGCTGAGGCGCATCTTCTTTCTTACCACAAGCAACTAAGGCGGCTGCCACAAACGTTGTGACGACCAGTGTTAAAAATGAACGATTAAAATGCTTTAGGCGACGCTGTTGCAAAAATAAATACATGATAATGACCTTGTAAAAGTAATTTTGTGATTATAAATAATGTATTTATAATGCTATTTGATGTATATTATATACAAACAAGAATGTATGTAAACCGTTTTTTATGTAAATCGTTGTAAATATAGCATTTAGTTTGATTGATGAAACTTAACACCTAAAATGCTCACTATTAATAGATACCAACTAAAACAGAATGCAATAAATTATGGTTAGAAAAACGAAAGAAGATGCTGAACTAACAAGGCAACGCATTATTGATGCGGCAAGAGCCGTGTTTTTAACACGCGGTGTCAGCCGCTCTACGCTTGAACATATTGCCTTAGAGGCGCAAGTGACACGTGGCGCGGTATATTGGCATTTTAAAAATAAAACTGATATTTTTTATGCCCTGCGCGATCGTGCATTTTTACCTTTAATTGACCGCATGTATGACACACTGGCTACTCAAACAGACGACACTGACCCACTTACGCAGATTGAAGATAGCTTGTGCGACACTATTAATGAACTCAATGAAAACATTGAAATGCGACAAATTTATGAAATTATGATGATTAAGTGTGAATATGTCGATGAATTTGCCACTGTATTGCAACAGATTTTAAATAACTGTTCCAATATTACCGAAAAAATTCAGCTTGCTTATGAGCGTGCTAAAGAGCAAAACCTACTAATCCCGATATTTACACCCCACGAACTAGCATTAGATACACACTTATTTTTTAGCGGGTTGTTGCATATGTGGGTAAAAGATGCGGATGGAAGTCGATTTAGATACCAAGCGAAAATGTTGATTAAATCACACATTAACTTGCGCCGCATAAACCCTAAAACTTAGAATACCGCGTTTTTTATACCTTTCAATCCCGACTTAATTTTTTGTTTAAGATGAAAATATTTGATACGGTTCATCCAATAATCTTGGCTAGGTAAGCGATTCAGATATTCCAGATGCGTCTGTCCATTTTTTGCAATAACCAAATGCGGCGCATCAATATAAGGATCCATTTTATCCATACGCATATATTCAATTACATACGCCCATCGACTATCTTGCGTAATATTAGGCGTAGTTGAGTGTAATAAAAAAGATGAAAATAACACCACATCGCCAGGCTCAGCAGAAATAAACTCCGCATTGCTCACATCGCCTTTGTATGAAACATGATTGTCATCAACCTCGTATTTCAACATACCTTTATGACTACCAGGCACCACCCATAAACCACCATTATCAGCAGTCATCGTGGTTAACGAAATCCAAAACTGAAAATGTTGATCTTTTAATTGGCTATATTGATTATCTTGATGCCAAGGAAACGTACCGGCCCCTGGTTTCTTCTCAACTGCTTGATCCCACCTTACCCAAATATCAGGGCCAGCAAACTGTTTTAAAAACTGAACAATTTTGGGTTGCGAAATAAAAGTGCGTAATTTTTCGCTACGGTGCATGATTAAAGCATGAAATTTTAAGTTGCCTTTATCTAAAACATCATCACCCGTTTTGGTCGCTGAAGCTTCTTTTATATCGGCAACTAAAGCATCTATCTCAGTTTGAGAGAAGAAGCTTTTGATGAATACATACCCATTTTTTTTAAATTCAGCCTGCATATTTTAGTCCACCTAGTCAATCGGTAAATGAGTACAATCAAACACTTAATTGCTTTTATTTAAACTTAATTGTACTATTATTTTTAACGAATGTTCTATAGCCCTTTTGGAGTAACTTTGCAGATACAAACAGGCGAAATTTACGGCAAACAAACCGCTACTAAATTGGTCATGTACAACGTATTGAAAGTAACAAAAGCTAAAGGCATTACGGGTGAAGTTGTCACGCTACAAAACATAGACAATCCACTCAGTTTATTTGAAACTACCATACAGAAATTATCCAGTTCAGGCTATGTAAGAATCAGCCAAACACCTTATATCGACCTAGAAGCCCGCACACCAAAACGCCGAAAAGCCGTTAAAAAACCAACGCGTTGTCCGCTTACTTTTGATTTTTTAGAAGAGCGCGCTGACAGTCAAAGGCCAGCGCCGATATTGCCTGATTTATTTAGTGCTGCTTGATTATTCATTCTTGCGAAATGGTTTAAGCGGGGATCTATGCCAGCACCAATTATTAATCACAGTAAGATTTATCTTAAGTTGACCTTGAACGGATTCCTGCCTGCGCGGGAATGACGAAGTAGAAGAATAAAAGGTTGGCTAAATACAACTATCGGTGAAATTTCACTTGGTTTTGACTTGCTATCCCCTTTGCCGCGCTTTCGGCTTTAGCGGCAGATATAAGGTGGCGAAAAGATAACTAATCAAACGACTGCGGAATATCTTTAGTCATTTCTAAGTAAGTTTTAACAATATCTTGTAAATTTATCATTGCTGGCAAATGTTTTTTCCGCATGTCATCTAAGTGACTGATTGCCTATTGGCTACTCTCAACAGAACTCAAGCTAAAACTCTCACTAAACTGATGGATTAAAAAATTTCTGTCGTCTAGCATAGCTTCATAGGATGCTTTGAGCGCGAAGTAATCCTCCATATGCATTTCAATCTTCATTCAACTAGGTTAAAATTGTATAAATTTCTGCCTAGCTTTTGTAAAGCAAGATTTCGATATTTATTAAATCTAAAATTAAGCACACTTTTAACCACTTAACTTATTGGTGGCCCGCCCCACAAGTCATGACCATCTGCATGGTAAATCTCAACTTCGACAAAGTCCCCTGGCGCTAAACCCTCAGCATCTTCCATATAGACAACCCCATCAATTTCTGGCGCATCGGCTTTAGTGCGGCCTATTGCCTCAAATGTACCATCTTCTAATGCATTAACCTCATCAACCAGCACTGTTTGCATCGTTCCAATTTTAGCCTGAAGTTTTGCTGCGCTAATCCGCTCTTGCACTTCCATAAATCTTGCAAGACGCTCTTCTTTTACTTCTTGTGGCACATGGTCTGGCAACTCATTGGCTTTTGCGCCATCGACCGCTGAATAGGTAAAGCAACCCACCCTATCTAATTCCGCTTCTTCTAAGAAATCCAGCAGTATTTTGAAGTCGTCTTCGGTTTCGCCAGGGAAGCCGGCAATAAAAGTACTTCGCACGGTAATATCAGGGCAGATTTCGCGCCAGGCTTTGATGCGCGCTAAGTTATTTTCTGCGTGCGCTGGGCGTTTCATGGCTTTTAAAATTCTTGGGCTAGCATGCTGAAATGGCACATCTAGGTACGGCAAAATCAAGCCATCTGCCATCAGAGGTATCACTTCATCCACATGTGGATAGGGATACACATAATGTAAGCGCGTCCACACACCTAATTCGCTTAAGCTTTGACAAAGCTCTGTCATACGGGTTTTGACTGGTCGGCCATTCCAAAAACCTAGACGGTATTTCACATCAACGCCATAAGCACTGGTGTCTTGCGAAATCACCAAAATTTCAGAAACACCCGCATTCACCAAGTTTTCCGCTTCGTTCATCACTTCACCAATTGGCCGGCTGACCAAATCACCACGCATGCTGGGGATAATGCAGAAGCTGCATCTGTGATTACAGCCTTCTGAAATTTTAAGGTAGGCATAATGACTGGGCGTTAGGCGTATGCCTTGCGGCGGAACAAGGTCTATGAACGGTTCATGCAATTTAGGTAAATTGGCGTGCACATGCGTCATCACTTCTTCTAGTGCGTGTGGGCCAGTCACCGCCAACACGCTTGGATGGGCGGCTTCAACTACCCCTTTTTTAGCGCCTAAACAACCAGTGACAATCACTTTGCCGTTTTTATTCAGCGCTTCACCAATCGCATCTAGTGACTCTTGCACGGCAGAATCAATAAAACCGCAAGTGTTCACCACCACCAAATCAGAGTCTTCATAGCTAGCCGAAATCTCATAACCTTCTGCACGCAATTGCGTCAGAATGCGCTCGGCATCTGAGCCTGCTTTGGGGCAGCCAAGTGAAACAAAGCCAACTTTTGGTTGATTTTTAGGGTTAAGTATTGATGTTTTCATACAGATAAAATCGCTTTATTCTAAAAAATGACCAACAAGAAAAATAGACGCAACACCGCAAGCTATTAATGCAAGTTGTGAAATAGTTGCGCGCAACTCAGTGCGTTTGTGCAAGCTAGGAATTAAATCCGCAACAGCCACGTAAAGCATGCTGGCAGCGGCTAAACCCAAAATCGTTGGCACCCAGGCTTGCACATGCGATAAGGCAAAATAGGCAATAAACCCGCCCACTGCGGTGGCTAAGCTAGAGACTAAGTTAAAAATAAAGGCTTGTTTTTTGCTGTAACCAGAATGCAGCAGAATCAGAAAGTCGCCTACTTCTTGCGGAATCTCATGCGCAATAATGGCAATCGCAGTGACGATACCCAATTTAATATCCACCATAAAAGCTGAGGCGATTAAAATGCCATCGACAAAATTATGAAAAGTATCGCCAATCATAATCATCATGCCGCTTCTGCCACGATCGTGATCATGGTTATGATGTTGTGGGTGCATATTAATTGAGGGTTGTTTAACAGCTACCGCTTTGTATTTAGTAACTGTTGAATCCGCTGGACTGAGGCTTGTTTGTGGATCTGGACACTCCTCTGCCGTATGTACCGCATGCACTTCGCAGTGATCACCATGGCAATGGCGCCACAATACTAACTTCTCTAAAGCAAAGAATAATAATATGCCAAACAGCACCGTGGCTGTCATATGTTTTGGGCTAGCAGCAACTTCAATGGCGTGCGGCAGAATCTCTAAAAATACGGCACCCAGCATTGCGCCAATCGCATAACTAATCAACATGGGAACGGCCGTTTTTTTGATATTAAGTGCAACCAAAGCCGCGCCTGCTACGCTGAGCACGCCGCCCAATAGGCTGAATAATACAATCCAAAGCAAAACAGAAAAGTCGGGAGTTATCATGAGTGGCAATTAATTAAGCTTTAAGCAATTGAGGCTTAAGCGATTGAAGTAACAGTAATAAAGGTTGCGCATTATAAACTAAACCAGCTTATTTGCTGTTAGCCATATCATCGTCGCCATACGGCCAGTGACATTATCACGGCGAAATGAGAAAAAACGGGCGCTGTCGCTTACTGTGCAAAATTGCTCTTGCTGACCGCCGTATATTTGATTAACACCTAAATTATTTAAGCGCTGGGTGGCAATGCAATAAATATTGCCCAGCCATTTTTCATTACCCTGGGACTGAAAAGCAGATTCTGCTTGCGCATCTTTTGCAATGAATTGCGCCCTAACTTCACTACCCACTTCAAATGCAGTTGGGCCAATTGCAGGGCCTAACCAAGCCATTAAATCAACCGCTTTAACCGTTGTTGATGTTAATATTTTTGTAATAGTTGCCTCAATCACACCATCGCACAAACTACGCCAGCCCGCATGAATGCTGGCCACCACAGTGCCTGCGGTATCACACAGCAATATTGGCAAACAATCCGCCGTCATGGTTACGCATACCGTATTATGGCGCGTGGTAAAACTAGCATCTGCATTGGGCACACAATCGGCATTGGCAGCATCTACAACCTCTACGCCATGCACTTGATTCAACCATACTGGCTCAGAAGGCAAAAATTGACTCAACAATTGGCGATTATGCGCAACGTGCAAAGGATCATCTTGCACATGATTACCTAAATTTAAGCTGGCAAAAAGCCCAGTGCTTACACCGCCATTTCGTGTGGTTTGCAAAGTATGCACATTGGCAGGCGCTGGCCAATCTGGAATAATAAAATCACTTTTTTTAAGCAAGATTAATCTCCTTCCAGTTCTTGATCATCAAGGGTTTCATCATCAAAATCGTCAAAATCATCATCATCGGCTTCGCCCTCATAGTAATCACCATCCTGGTAACCGAAATCAAAACCTTCACCCTCATCTTCAGTTGGCGGGTCTTCATGACGCATGGCTTCTAGCAGCACTTTCATATCTTCTGCCAGCTCAATTTGCCATTCCATAAACTCGTTAGTTTTAGGGTGAATCAGTCCCAACTTGACCGCATGTAAAGCCTGACGATCAAAATCACTTACCGCATCCCGCAAAGTTTGTGTCATATGCTTATGCGGGATGATGTTACCTATACCATACACTGGGTCGCCCAGCATAGGCGCTTTTAAAAACTGCATATGCACGCGAATTTGATGGGTGCGACCTGTTTCTAACTGGCAACGCAAATAAGTATGCACACCAAAACGCTCAAGCACTTCGTAATGCGTAATAGCAGGTTTGCCCGTGCGCGAAATCGCCATTTTAGTACGCGCATGCGAGTGGCGACCAATCGGCTGGTTAATCGTACCGTTGCGCCATAGTTGTCCCCAAACGATTGCCCTATATTCACGCTTAACCGTGCGTGCCTGCAATTGGCGCACCAAGCTGGTTTGCGCCTCTAAAGTTTTAGCCACAACCAATAAGCCGCTG
Source organism: Methylotenera sp. (assembly GCA_021732405.1). Lineage (GTDB taxonomy): Bacteria > Pseudomonadota > Gammaproteobacteria > Burkholderiales > Methylophilaceae > Methylotenera_A. The sequence goes on along the minus strand of JAKFVB010000047.1, from coordinate 13,373 downwards.
GTGTCTTTATCTAGCCGATGCACAATGCCCGCGCGCGGCACATCGCTTAATTGCGGCACATGATGCAACAATGCATTGAGTAAAGTACCGCTCCAGTTACCTGCCGCTGGATGCACCACCAAACCGGCTGGCTTGTTAATAACTAAAATCGTGTCATCTTCATACACAATACTTAACGCTATATTTTCAGGTAAAAAAGCCTGTTCTTGCGGATTGGCTTGCGGTGTAATATCAACCTGCTCGCCGCCCCACACTTTGGTTTTTGGCGTAGCAGATACTTGATTTAAGGTAACAAATCCTGCCTTAATCCAAGCTTGCAAACGTGAACGTGAATGCGCTGGCAACATTTGCTGTAAAGCAATGTCCAAGCGTTGTCCGCCCACACTCATGGGAATAATTAACTTAATCACACTGTTTAATGGCGCGTTATTAAGTGGCGTATTTAAAGCTAACTCTTTTTTTGGCATCAGTTTTTTGGCAGCTTAAGTTATAATTAAACTTAAATTGTTTGTAGGTTTTTATAGTGAAACGTATTTTACCGCTTTTATACCGTACTATTGGGGCTTTATTGCTACCGTTTATATTAAGTAGCTGTTCAATTTTTGGTGATCCCACCGATATTGACGCAACTAAAGGTTGGCAAGTTGAGCGGCTTTATGCTGAAGCCGAAGGAAGAATGACTGACAAAGACTACGATAATGCATTGTATCTTTATCAACTTTTAGAGTCGCGCTTTCCAAATGGAAAATATGCAACGCAGGCGCAATTAGAAATTGCCTATATCCATTACAAAAAGCAAGACCCGGTATCCGCTGTGGTTGCAGCTGATCGCTTTATCAAGCTGCACCCCAATCATCCTAATGTTGATTACGCCTACTATTTAAAAGGCTTAGCAAGCTTTAATGAACGTGGCATTATTGAAAAATACACTGGTCAAGAAATCACCGATCGCGATCCTAAAACGCTCAAACTATCATTTGCTGCGTTAAAAGAATTGGTCGAACGCTACCCAAAAAGCCGCTATTACAAAGATGCGACGCAGCGCATGGTATATCTAGTGAATGCGCTTGCGCTGCATGAAATGCATGTTGCGCGCTATTACATGAAGCGTACCGCTTATTTGGCAGCCTTAAATCGCTCTAAATATGTATTAGAGTATTATCCGAATTCAAGCTCAGTTGAAGAGGCTTTGGTTGTGAGTGTGAGTGCCTACGATTATATGAATTTAACCGACTTAAAAGAAGATACGCTGCGCATTCTTAAAACCAACTACCCACAAAATCCTATGGTGCTCGGTAAAGTGAGTGAAGACGAACGTATATGGTGGAAATTTTGGGAAAGCTTGTATTAAGGAATTGGTTTTAAGGTATTTGGATTAAGGTTTGGCGTCACTAAAAGTTAACCAATAAAAATTGGTTAACTTTTTTTAAACCATCATGTTGAGACTAACGCTTTTTATCTTCTGCGTCTTTTTTAGCTTTAAGTTCCGCACGTTGCGCAGTTTTACGGCGGCGCATACTCACAATACCCTCACCCGCTTTACGTTTTTCTGGTTCTGCAAATGGATTATCGCCTTGTTTAAACTGCACGCGCAGCGGCGTACCAACTAACTGAAAAGTCTTACGGTAAACGCCTTCCAAATAGCGTTTATAACTGTCTTTAATATCATCCACATGACTACCGTGCACCACCACAATTGGCGGATTCATACCACCTTGATGCGCGTATTTTAATTTTGGTCTAGTGCCGCGGCTGATTGGCGGCTGATGTTGCGCAATTGCGTCAATCAACACACGCGTTAGTTGTGGCGTGGCTAATTTTGCCATGGCTGCTTTAAATGCGCCGTCTACCGATGTAAATAATTCAGGCAAGCCTTTTTTTCTTAACGCTGAAATATAGTGAAATTTAGCAAAGTCCAAAAAAACCAGTTTGCGGTCGATTTCATTTTTAATAAATTCACGCTCATCTTCAGGCAAACCATCCCACTTATTCACGGCTACAACTAAGGCGCGACCTGCATCTAGAATATAAGCAGCAACGTGCGCATCTTGCTCGGTAATGCCTTCTTGCGCATCCACTACTAAAATCGCCACATTGGCATCTTCAATCGCCTGCATGGTTTTCACTACTGAAAACTTCTCAACAGCCTCAAACACGCGACCACGTTTGCGAACGCCTGCGGTATCAATAATCGTATAAGTTTTGCCGTCTTTTTCTAAATCAATTTCAATCGAATCGCGTGTCGTGCCTGGTTCATCAAAGGCAATCACGCGCTCTTCACCTAGCAGAGCGTTCACCAGAGTAGATTTACCTACATTTGGGCGGCCAACAATGGCGATTTTAGGTTTTTTAAGATTGGTGCGTTCTTCTTCAAAGGTGTGCTCTGGAAAGTTTTCTAATGCCAATTCCACCAAGTCTTTGACACCTTCGCCATGCGCAGAAGAAATAGATAACGGCTCGCCTAAGCCCAATTCATGGAAATCAGCCGAAACGACGGCTTTATTCATGCCTTCAGTTTTATTCACGGCTAGTAATACTGGGCGTTGCGATTTGCGTAATTTATCAGCAATGATAAATTCTTGCGGCGTCATCCCTGCGCGACCATCCACCAAAAAAATCACGACATCAGCTTCATCAATCGCCAGCAATGTCTGACGCGCCATTTCTTTTAAAATGCCACTTTCAGCAGTCGGCTCAAAACCGCCGGTATCAATCACCAAGTAAGGTTTGCTGGCACCAATGCCGCGACCATAGTGTCTGTCGCGCGTGAGCCCAGGCAAGTCAGCTACCAGCGCATCACGACTTTTGGTCATGCGATTAAAAAGGGTTGATTTGCCGACGTTAGGTCGGCCAACTAAAACAATGGTAGGTAACATATTGGGGATTAATTATTTGACACTAACCGCATAAACGCCACCATCACGGGTTTCGGCTATGAGTTGTGAAGAGTTTGAACCAGGAATAAGTGACATGACAGCATTATCATCTAATTTAATACGTGCCGAAAAGTTACCGTCATCGCGACTTAAGAAGTGCACGTAGCCTTCTAAATCGCCAACTGCTATTAAAGTGCCCATTGATAATGGTGTTGTTAAGCGACGGTTTGTTAAGGCGCCTTGGCGCCAAAATGTTTTACCACTTGTATAGTCAAGCGAATAAACCGATCCCAATGTATGCGATACAAATATTTTTGCGTCCTCAGCAGTTAAGCCAGAATAACTTGAAATGTCACGACTCCACACCACCTTACCAGTAGCACGGTCTACTGCAGCAATTTTACCTTGATAAGCTACCGCATACACCAAAGCACCGTCTACAAAAGGTAAGCTTGTAATATCGGCAATACGCTCAATTTCCGTCACGCCTTTGGGTTGTGCTACGGTTGCTTCCCATAAAATTTTACCGTTATCGGCACGAATGGCAACCAATTTGCCGCCTGCAAATCCAGCGTACACAGCTCCACCATCGACCACTACGCCTACACTACTACGTAAAGATAATGCTGGGGTTGCGCGCTCATACACCCATTTACGACTACCATCTGTTGCACTTAGGCCATAGATACGATTATCGCCAGATCGGACAATCACAAAGCCGTCAAAGTATCGCGGCACACTCAATATCTCACTGGATACTTTTGCTTTCCATAACATTTTTCCCGCAGTATCGTAGGCATGTACATAGCCTTTAGTGCTGCCAACCATGACAATACCTGCCCCTACGCCAACCCCGCCACTAATAGCTTCACCAATATTAACCTGCCACAATTGATTGCCTTTTACTGCATCTAATTTGGTTAATTCGCCTTTAGTGTTTGCCGCGTAAACAGCATCAGAATCTTTTGCAAGGCTATAATCGTACTTCTCTGTATCGCCCACGTTACTGGACCAATCGATTTTGGCAACATAGGTTGCTTTAAAGTCTTCCAATTCCGCTGGTGGATTGACTGGTTCACGTCCAAACACTGTTTCGGTTAAATTGGTACTTAAATCTTTAAGAGAACTGCAAGCTGTTAAAAAAACAAGTGCAGTCACTATAAATCCTGTAGAAATAGAATTTCGCATCATTGAAACCAGCAATTAAGCCCCTAACGCTTCCAATTTTTGGCGCGTGTACTGTTGCATTCTGCCTTGTGCATCTAGTTCGTTCAATGCCGCTTCATAGGCTTTTTTTGCTTCAGTTTTTTTGCCTTGTGCTAGGTAAATATCGCCTTTGAGGTCCTCTTTTAATCCCATAAAACCCTTATCAGCATCATTTTTCAGCAGCTGTAACGCAGTATCATAGTTTTTTTCTTCAAACAAAATACCTGCTAATTGCAAACTGGCAATCGCTTTAGTCGTGCTTTCTTTGGCGTTTTTTGCAGCCCATTCTAATTGCGTTTTAGCGGCTTTAATATCATTAGCGCCAAGACTGGCTTTTGCTGAAATAATAGCAGCACGACCTGCATAAGGTGTGCTGGCATAATCTGCGGTTAATTTGGCAGCTTGCGTTTTGATTTCAGCAAGTTTGCTGGCTTCTGTGACCACCAAAGTTTGATACAAGGTAGATGCTTCAATTGATTTTTTATTTTGATAATAGCCATAACCTTGCCATGCGGTATAAGCGATTAAAGCACTTAACACTAAATTGGTGGCTAATTTTCCATTTTTTTTCCACCAAGCTTTAAATTCATCTAACTGCTCTTGCTCTTCTAAATCGTATGCCATTACTTTTCTCTCTCAATAATCTTTAAATCTGTATCTGTAAAATCGTAATCTCTAAGCTGCTTTTCGCCCTGGAATTGCACTTAATAATTGCTGCGTATAAGCTTGTTGCGGCGCGTTATAAATATCCACCACTTTGCCCTGCTCCACTATTTTGCCTTTATGCATCACCACCATTTCATCGGCAATATGGCGCACAACGCGTAAATCGTGACTAATAAAAATATAACTTAACTGCATTTCGTGCTGTAATTCTTTTAACAACAATAGAATTTGCGCCTGCACGGAAACATCTAATGCCGAAACTGGCTCATCACAAACCACTACTTTGGGTTGCAACACCAGAGCACGCGCAATACCAATTCGTTGCCGTTGACCACCCGAAAATTGATGCGGGTATTTAAGTGCATCACCAGCACTTAAGCCAACTCGCTCTAGCATCTGCTGTACCTTGTTTTTTTGTTCTGCTGCGCGATTTTTTTTCTCAGATGCACTACCCAAGCCATGAATCAGCAAGCCCTCACCCACAATTTCACCCACACGCATGCGCGGATTGAGTGACGCAAAGGGGTCTTGAAACACCATTTGCAGGTTTTTGCGCATACTACGCAAAGAATTTGCATCTAGTTTTGCTAAATCTTTTCCTTCAAATAGCACTTCGCCGCTATCAAAAGGATGCAATTGTAACAGACAACGCGCCAAGGTGGATTTACCAGAGCCAGATTCACCTACCACAGCCAACGTTGAACCCGCTTTTAATGAAAGACTGACATCGTCTAAGGCCTTAATCTGTGCACTACCAAAGCCAAAACGACCACTACTTTGCGTGTAAGTTTTAACCAAGCGATTAGCTTGCAAAATAACAGGTGCATTTTCTAAATTTTGCAGATTTTCGATACTCATGCGGCGGCCTTTTTATCGTTCAGCCCATCTTTCAACCATGCATAATCAATCGGCTTCAGTTGTTTTTTGCCTTCTGCATCGGGCACACAGGCCAAAAGCGCTTTGGTGTATGGGTGTTGCGGCTTATCTAACACTTGCTTTTTAGTACCTGTTTCTACAATTTCGCCTCTAAACATTACAATCACATCATCGGCAATATCGGCCACCACACCAAAATCGTGGGTAATAAATAGCATCGCCATGTTCATGCGCGTTTTTAATTCATCCAATAACTGAAGAATTTGTGCTTGTACAGTCACATCCAGCGCGGTTGTAGGCTCATCCGCAATTAATAATGCCGGCTCACAAGCAATACTCATGGCAATCATCACGCGCTGACGCTGGCCGCCAGATAATTCATCAGGATAGCTATTGGCGCGCTCTATTGGGATACCCACTTGCTGCAACAAACTTTCCACACGCAGTTTTAGACCAGAGCCTTTTAAGCCCAAATGCGCGGTTAACGATTCACCAATTTGGTAACCGACTGTTAGCACAGGATTTAGTGAAGTCATTGGCTCTTGAAAAATCATACCAATTTTTGCGCCACGTATTTTTTGCAGGGCTTTATTATCTAAAAGCGTAATGTCTTCACCTTTAAATATAACGCTACCTGTAGACTGTAGCTGTGCAGACAGCAAGCCCATTATCGTTAGCGCTGTCAGACTTTTTCCACTGCCAGATTCGCCAACGATACAGGTGGTTTTTCCAGGCGACAAACTAAAAGCTGCGTCTTTAACCAAAAAACGATGCGGATCATTTTTTGGTGTAACATTTAGATTGTTGATGGTTAAAATTTCAGTCATGTGCTGGTTAATATCACTCAATATTTGATGGACTAATTATCTTACCTACTTCGTTTAGTTTACAGCGTTTTTGCTCACCTGCTTGCAATAAAGGTTTTAAAGATATTTCGCCAGCTAACGCTTCATCATCACCCAAAATCGCTGCAAATCGCGCACCGCTTCTGTCCGCTTTTTTCATTTGCGATTTAAAGCTGCCACCACCTGCATGCAACACCACGCTCAAGCCAGCACCTCTTAGTGTTTCTGATACAGCAAATGCTTGTTTTTCCGCCAGTTCGCCCACGTTCACCAAATAAATATCTGGCATATTTTGGGCTGACACGCCATATTCTTGCATTAATAAAAAAACGCGCTCTAAACCAATACCAAAGCCGCAAGCAGGCGTAGCATTGCCGCCTAAACGCTCAACCAAATTATCGTAACGTCCACCACCTGCAATCGTACCTTGCGCGCCTAGCCTAGTTGTCACCCATTCAAATACCGTGCGATTGTAGTAATCTAAACCACGCACTAAACGATGGTTAATAATATAGCTAATTCTTGCATCGCTTAACAACTGACACAACTTTTCAAAATGGGTTCGACTGGCCTCACCCAAGCTATCCATCAATTTTGGAGCAGCCTCGCACATGGCTTGCATGCGCGGATTTTTGGTATCCAATATGCGTAATGGATTGGTATGCAAACGACGTTTGGCGTCTTCGTCTAGTAAATCGGCATGCTGCTCAAAATAGGCAATTAAGGTTTGGCGATAAGCCAAACGCTCATCCGCATCACCAATACTGTTAATCTGCAACTCAACATCAACAATACCTAATTCGCGCCACAGCCTGGCTAATAAAACTATCTGCTCAGCATCTACTTCTGGCGCGTCAAAACCAAACGCTTCTACACCAATCTGATGGAATTGGCGCTGACGCCCTTTTTGCACGTTTTCGTGCCTAAACATAGCGCCTGAATACCATAAACGCTGCGGCCCATTGTAGGTCAGATTGCTTTCAATCACGGCACGCACGCAACCTGCAGTGCCCTCTGGACGCAGGGTGAGTTTGTCGCCATTGAGTTTATCTTCCCAAGCGTACATTTCTTTTTCGACGATATCGGTATGTTCGCCCACGCTACGCACAAACAGCTCTGTTGGCTCAACAATTGGCATGCGGATATTGTTGTAGCCATATTGCGCTAAGATTTTACGTGCGGCATCTTCCAATTTAAACCACAGCGGCGTGGCATCTGGCAAAATATCGTAGAAACCTTTAATACTTTGAAATTTTGTGTTGGGGGAGTTTTTAGCCATTGAAAATTAATTAACTGCTTGAATAGGAATGGTTTTTTCTGTGAGCTTTAGACGTAACTTACCGCCTTCTACATAATTTTTTTGCACGTAGCCTTCTACAATCGCTTGAAACTCTTCAGCAATATGGTCGCCCTTTAATGTCACGGTTTTTTCGCCATCCACAAATACGGGCGCGACTGGCGTTTCACCTGTGCCAGGCAAACTGATACCGATATTCGCCAATTTAGACTCGCCAGGGCCGTTTACCACGCAGCCCATTACCGCAACACTCATATCCTCAACACCAGGATATGCTTTGCGCCAAACAGGCATTTGTGTGCGCAAATAGCCTTGGATTTGCATAGCCAATTCTTGAAAGTAAGTAGAGGTGGTACGGCCGCAACCTGGGCAAGCCGTGACTAAGGGCGTAAATGAGCGGATACCCATGGTCTGCAGAATCTCTTGTGCGACGACGACTTCTTTCGTGCGTGATTCATTAGGTTCTGGCGTTAAAGACACGCGAATGGTGTCGCCGATACCCTCTTGCAATAATAAAGATAAAGCTGCCGTTGATGCGACAATGCCTTTAGAACCCATGCCAGCTTCGGTTAAGCCTAAATGCAGTGGGAACTCGCAGCGCTCGGCTAATTCACGATAAACTTTGACTAAATCTTGCACATTGCTAACTTTGCAAGAAATAATAATTTGATTTGGGCTTAAGCCAATATCAACCGCTTGTTGTGCGCTTTCTAAAGCAGATTGAATCAAGGCCTCACGCATTAATTCATCAGCCGACATCGGATTGGCAGACTTGCCATTATCATCCATCATCTGTGCCATTTTGGCTTGGTCGAGACTGCCCCAGTTAACACCAATGCGCACGGATTTTTTGTATTGGATAGCCGCTTCAATCATGGCAGCGAACTGCTCATCACGTTTGCTGCCTTTGCCAACATTACCCGGATTGATGCGGTATTTGGCTAAACCTTTTGCACAATCAGGATAAGCGGCCAGCAGTTTGTGTCCGTTATAATGAAAATCGCCTACTAAGGGCACATTACAGCCCAGCGCATCTAAACCCGCACGGATATTGCCGACCTGCGCGGCCGCCTCAGGTGAATTAACAGTGATACGCACTACTTCACTTCCTGCCTGCCACAATTCAAACACCTGTTGAATCGTAGCCTGCGCATCCGCAGTATCAGTATTGGTCATACTTTGTACAACCACTGAAGCAGATGTGCTACCTTGCAGACCGCCGCCAACAGGCACGTGACCAATCATGACCTGTAAACATTGACGCCGCATGTGCTTATTACTCAAACTGATTCAACTCCAGCTTATCCACTTTAATACGCGCAACATTACTACGGGTATGCGGTGCTAAATCGATTAACTTATTATTCATCATCATAGTTGCGCCGCGCGCGTTACCAACCACCACGTTAATTGGTAGCTTAATATTCAAACTATCACGGCTGCCTGCAAAAATGGTTTTGTTATAGATTTCTTTCCCCTTTGCATCAACAATACTCACCCACGTCTCTTGGCTCGCATTAAATTCTAATTTGGCTAAGCTTTCTAATGGCTCTGCTGGTTTAATTTCAGCTAGCGCAGGCGTTTCAGTCACTGGCGTTGCTTGTGCGCTCTCTACAACAACCGCTGGGGCGTCCGCAGATTGTGCTGTTTCAGCATCTGCTGCAGGTGGAAGTGTAATATCGACCGTTTGTTCGGTGCGTTCCGCAGCTGGCAGCGCAGGTTCTGGCAAAGGTTCTAATAATTCCATTTCAACCATCGGTGCTGTTGGGCTTGGTTTTTCAATATAACTTTGATAAAAAAGCCATGTCCCTAATGCCAGCAATACCAACAAACCTGCCCATATATAGCGCCCAGTTTTAGGCTTTTTGTAGCTGTTTACTTTCATGCTGGTGCTTGGTTTTAAGGTAAAAGCCAGCGGCTCTTTGCTGGGCACCAACACATTGTATGCATCCAATAGTGGCTCTGCTTCAATTTTGAGCAATTTGGCGTAATTGCGAATAAACCCTCTCACAATGGTCGATTCTGGTAAGGCTGTAAATTGATCCGCTTCAATTGATTCTATTTGTCGGCTACTTATTTTTAACTTGCTGGCCACATCGTGCACTGCCAAGCCCTGTTTTTCGCGTGCCATTCTTAAAGCACCCCCACAACGAGAGCGCGAATAAGTCGTATGATTTAATTCGGCAGTATCGGGTGACACCTGACTGCTTGGCATTTCAGCAGGATGATTGTCAGTCTGCTCAGTGGGTGCGATTGGTTTTTCTTCTGCTTTCATACTCGTTTTGCGTGCCATATTATCCTTAACCACTATCAATAATTATTGACCACTTAATAATAAGCTTGTTTGTGCAGAGCCAGGAAATTGCCGACGCAACTGTAACGCATAACTCGCTTCATTATCTCGCCCGCCCAATATACGTTCAATTTTGATGGCAAGCCATAATGATTCAGGTGTTGGCGAGGCGATTAACACATTTTGCAAAGTGACTTTTGCTGCATTAATATCATTACGCTTAAATTGAATATCGGCTAATTGATAAGCCGCAGAATAGGTTAATGGCTGTATTTGCAATGCTTTAGTCAAATAAATCTCGGCACTTTTCATATCGTTTTTACGCGCTGAGCAGATGCCTGCATTGGCATATGCGAGATTAGGCGTAGCGTAAAGCGGGTTTTTTACTGCTGCCAGAAAGTGCGGAATGGATTCATCGTAGCGTTTTCTAGCGCATAAAAAGCTACCATAATTATTGTGCGCTTCTGAGCTATTTGGTTGAACCTGAATCGCTTTTAAAAAATTTGCATCTGCTTTGGCATCTTCACCCAAAGCCGCATAAACTAAACCAAGACCGTTATATGCAGGCGAGTAAGTGGGGTCAATTTTGATGGCTTCTGTAAATTCAGTTAATGCAATTTCATATTTGTTTTGCTGAAAATAGGCAGCAGCCAAATCGCTATGAGCACGGGCGCGCTCCGTTAAGGCAGTTTCACTGTAATTAGTGCTGTTACCAGTCTGACTATTTGAAGCGCAAGCAGCTAGCAGCAAAGCCACTAATACAATCACTAACATTTTCATCATACCTACCATTATGCAACCGCCTCTATTGGAATACTTTTAAGCGTCCGTTTGGTTTTATCTAACACTTTACCAGCCAATTGACCACAAGCCGCATCAATATCATCACCGCGCGTTTTACGCACAGTCACCACATAACCTGTTTGCATTAAAATATCACGGAACACACGAATATGGCTAGGTTTGGATGTTTCGTAACCACTATTAGGGAACGGATTAAATGGAATCAGATTAAGCTTGCATGGCACGCTTTTAATCACATCTAGTAATTGATGAGCGTGCTCAACCGTATCGTTTACACCGTCCAACATCACATATTCAAACGTTACAAAATCACGCGGGGCGCGCTCTAAATAACGATTGCATGCCGCCATCAATTCTTTAATCGGATATTTTTTGTTAATCGGTACAATCACGTCACGCAACGCATCGTTTGGCGCATGCAATGAAACAGCCAATGCCACAGGGCAATCTTCTTTTAACCTATCCATCGCTGGTACGATTCCCGAGGTTGAAAGCGTCACGCGGCGACGACTTAAACCGTAAGCACTATCATCCAGCATAATCTGCATCGCGGTGACCACGTTATCATAATTAGTGAGCGGCTCGCCCATGCCCATCATCACCACATTTGAAATAATGCGGTCATTCGCAGATAGCAAATCGTAACCCGACTCACTGCGTAGTGATTTGTTGGCGATTGCCAGTTGACCGATGATTTCAGAAACACTTAAATTACGGTTAAAACCCTGCGCGCCCGTGCTGCAAAACGTGCAAGCCAGCGCACATCCAACTTGGCTAGAGATACATAAAGTGCCTCTGTCATCTTCTGGAATAAACACGGTTTCGATACTATTAGCCACACCATTTTTATCATCCGTGCCGATTAACCATTTGCGTGTACCATCATTGGAAACCTGCTCTAACTGCACATTCGGCAACGTGATTTCAGTACTTAACACTAATTTTTCACGTAAATTTTTGGCAATATCTGTCATCTGCGCAAAATCATGCACACCAAAATGATGCATCCAGCGCATCAATTGCTTGGCGCGAAAAGGCTTCTCGCCGATACTAACAAAGTAATCAGCGAGTTGTGGTTGATTAAAATTTAGTAAATTAATCAATGATTACTTTTCTTTCAATATTCAATTTTCTATCAATACTCAATTAGCTAGGCCAGGCAAGGCGCAAGTTGAAAATTTCGACGAAGCATATATGAAATATGTGAGGAGAGATTTTTAACTTGCAACGCTGCATAGCGACGTTAATTTTAGCCGAAGAAGTATTTAATTTCGATTGCAGCATTTTCTGCTGAATCAGAACCATGCACTGCATTTGCATCGATACTTTCAGCAAAATCTGCACGAATCGTACCAGCAGCCGCCTCTTTAGGATTCGTTGCACCCATTAGGTCGCGGTGTTTCAATACAGCATTTTCGCCTTCTAAAGCCTGAATAATCACTGGACCAGAAATCATAAATTTAACTAAATCGTTAAAGAATGGACGTGCTGCGTGCACTGCGTAAAAGCCTTCAGCTTCGGCTTTAGTTAAATGCGTCATTTTTGCCGCAACGATTTTTAAACCAGCATTTTCAAAACGCGTGTAAATTTGACCAATCACGTTTTTTGCTACTGCATCTGGTTTGATAATGCTAAGGGTGCGTTCTACTGCCATTTGAAACTCCACAAGATTTAAAAGAAAAATAATTAAAATAACAACTTAGAAAGGTGCAGATTCTAGCATTTTTGATGCGTTTGATAAACCTAAAAAATATTGTTTACATCCCAAAATAAACTCAACTAAAGGAATTTAACATCCGTTTATTTTGTAAACCGCTTAAACAGTTCATCAACTCCTACAAAAAAATCCGCATTTATCCTATACGTTGCTGCGATAACGCTGGTTATGATTCGCCACAAGCCTCACCTTTAAGGATGAAGATTGAGTATAAAACCCGAATTACCTAGCATAAATTAGGAGAACGATATGAATACCACAAAAACCAATCCACTTTTTTCATTAAAAGCAGGTTTATTAATTGCAGCCAGCTGTTTTGCGTTGAGCAGCCCAGCTTTTGCAGATGAAGAGTTTTATGGCACGGTTGAAAGCCGTCCGAGTGAAAACCCAGGCATTTGGGTTGTTAGCGGACAGCAAATTGAAGTGACTGATAAAACAGAAATCGACAATGATCACGGCCCGTTAGTTGTTGGCTCATGTGTTGAAGTTGAGCATGACAAAGGTATTGTGAAAGAAATTGAATCTGCCAAACCAGCTAAATGTGGTAAAAAATAACTGATTTTATTTATAGCTTATAGTTTCGCAAAAGTGTGTAAACAAAAAAAGAGGCTCAAGCCTCTTTTTTTGTTTTTAATAGTTATATTTTATGAATTATTCACAAAATATATATAGAATTGTTCTACATGGATTACCTCATTATCTTCATTGCCGCGTTGCTGGCATTCTCAGTTAGTTTAATTTGTGGCGGTGGCGCAGTGCTTTTGCTCATCCCTATTTTGGGGTTCTCATTAGC
>JAKFVB010000019.1 GCA_021732405.1 Methylotenera sp. | reverse complement strand
CTTTAGCAAACGCGCTAAGGCGCCATATTTATCGATTAATTGCGCGGCTATTTCACCCATGCTGGCTGAATCTATTTTGTTTGGCCACGCAAAAGGCGCATTTACGGGCGCTAATAATTCCAATACAGGCTATTTTGAAGATGCGATTGAGGGCACGCTTTTTTTAGATGAAATTGGCGAATTGCCATTAGAAATGCAGGCCAAATTATTGCGCGTGCTAGAAAATGGCGATTACACCCGCGTAGGTGAAACGCAAGTGCGCAAAAGCAAGGCGCGCGTGGTGGCGGCAACTAATAGAGATTTACGCGCAGAAGTGCGCGCAGGTAATTTTAGATCCGATTTATATCATCGCTTAAGTGTATTTGCGGTTAAAGTGCCGCCCTTGCGAGATTTAGCTGAAGATAGCCTGATTTTGTTGCAGCATTTTAATGACTTTTATGCGCGCGAAACAGGCCAGCAATCGTTTAAGCTGGATACAAAAGCGCAATCACGCTGGTTAAGTTATCACTTTCCAGGCAATGTACGCGAGTTGCGTAATATCATTATTCGCCTAATTGCTAAGTATGCTGGGCAAACAGTCAATGAAGTACAGCTTTCGGCAGAGTTAGACTTGTCGCGCCAAAATGAGATTGATGGCGTGCCAACAGTCACCAATAACGGTGATTTATCCGGTTACGCGCTGCAACATTTACAAAACGAAGCGAATGTTAATTTAGACCAAGTATTAAAATCTTGGGAAAAAGCTTACGTTGAAGCCGCAATGAAAATCACGCACGGCAACTTGAGCCAAGCCGCAAAAATGCTAGGCATTAACCGTACAACGTTGTATAGCCGCATTCAATTACAAGAAGAAAAATAACTGCAAAAATGATCTGTTTATAGCATGTACTACGCCCATTTTGGTTTAAAAGAACCGCCATTCAAGATCACCCCTAATACCGAAGTTTTTTACACGGGTGGAAAACGTGGCGCGGTTTTGGATGCTTTAATTTACGCCATTTTAAATGGTGAGGGCATTATTAAAGTGGTGGGCGAAGTGGGTAGCGGCAAAACCATGTTGTGCCGTATGTTGCAAACCATGTTGCCAGAAAAGATTGAGAGTATTTATCTGGCCAACCCCAGTGTGGCGCCAGAAGATATTTTGCATGCCATTGCGTTTGAGTTGCAATTAAAGTTACCCAAAAATGCAGACCGCTTAAAAGTGATGCAAGTATTGCAAAGCCATTTGTTGGCGCGGCATGCGGCAGGTAAGCAGGTGGTGATTTTTGTAGAAGAAGCGCAGGGCATGCCGCTGGCAACCTTGGAAGAAATTAGGCTGCTCTCAAATTTAGAAACCAATCACGATAAATTACTTCAAATTGTGCTTTTTGGCCAGCCTGAGCTGGATGACAATTTAAACCAAACCCATATCCGCCAATTGCGTGAGCGTATTACACATAGTTTTAATTTGGCACCGCTACAACCCAAAGAGATTGGCGAATATCTCATATTTAGACTACGTGCGGCTGGCTATTATGGCCCACATTTATTCACAAAATCAGCTATTAATAGAATTGCTTCATCGGCGCAGGGCTTGGTTAGGCGTGTCAATATTTTGGCAGATAAAGCTTTGTTAGCCGCTTTTGCCGATAACGTTTACCAAGTGACACAAAAACAAGTGCGCGCGGCGATTAAAGATAGCGAGTTTGGCGCAGAAAAAGCAAAGTTAACACCTCAATCATCTCAAATTTTAAAGTGGCTGGCGTTATTGTTGATTGGTTTAGTGTGCGGATACTGGGCGAGTGTCGCTTTGCAAAAGCCTGCTGTAAAAGTGAGCCAGCCAGTAACAAAAAACCCAGTGACAATTGTTACGCCTGAAGCAATTACTGCAAAGGTTAAGCCTGTATTGCCATCTCAACCAGTTCAAACACCAATGCCTGCAAAGCCGCCAGAGCCATCAATATTAAATCGCCGATTGGCAGCGACAGAAATCTGGCTTACCAATCAACCGCCAACAACTGTGAGTATTCAATTGTTAGGCGGTTATAGCGATGAGCAAATATTAAACAATCTAACTCGGTTAAGTCAGCAAGTGGAGTTGGATAATTTATATGTTTACCGTACCTCTACCATAGTGAAAGGAATTGGCGCGCAGCCTTTTTTAACTGTTTTGTATGGCAGCTTTACTAATCGATTTGAAGCCTTACAAGCGCTTAAAAATCTACCTGCCGAGATTCAAAAAAATCAGCCACAATTACGTACAGTTGCTGGCGTTATTAAAGAAACACAAAAAACACTGTGATAGTCCACGTTTTATAACTAAAACTTATAAAGTATTCAATAGCTTAATATTGCAATTTAACGCAGCTTATGCGATAACACAATGTGTGCAGTTATTAGGGAGTGGGCGCGTCGTGCATCATAAAAACAGTAAAATTGACCAAGCTAAATTCAGCATATTATTTGCAATTTGTATTGCAACGGCAGGATGCGCGCACAAGACTGTGGTGCCGCCATCAAAAGGCCATATTGATGGCAGTTTATCCACACAACAAAATAGTCAATTAGCCAATCAAAATAACGTTAATGCTGCGCCCATACCAAAACCCGTGCGTAGCAACCCGCAGCTGCCCGTGCCCAGAGCCACCACCAACGCGCAAACTTACAGCGTAGTAGTCAACGAAGTGCCTGTAAAAGAGATTTTGTTTGCGCTAGCGCGTGAGAGCAAGCTCAATATTGATATTCACCCTAGCATACAGGGCCGTGTCACTTTAAATGCAGTGGATCAAACCTTGCCAGCCATTTTAGAGCGTTTAGCCAAGCAAGTAGACTTAACCTATAAAATGGACGGAAATGTGTTGTATATTGCGCCAGACCAGCCAGTGTTGCGTATTTACAAAGTGGATTATGTGAATATTAACCGTGATACGAAAGGTTTTATTGGTGCAGCGGCAGAGATTTCCAGCACAGGTCAGGCAGCAAGCACTGGCGCAAATGGCTCAACAACTACAACCAGTACTTCGGGCAATGGCGCAAACAACAGCTCGCGCACATCTGTTGATAGCACTTCTAAAAACCATCTATGGGAGTCGTTAATAATCAATCTCAAAGAGTTGCTGGCGGAAACGGATGAAGAAGTGATTGTGACGCGCTTTGGCAGTGCTACAGAGCCTACTGCGCAAATTGCTGGCACGAATGCAACGACAACAGCATTGGCAGATGCAGCAAAGGCCGCAACTGAAGAACGTATTCAGCAGCGCTCGGAATATAAAACACTGTTTGCAGCCAATGTGATTGCCAACCCGGAAACAGGTGTGATTAGTGTGCGTGCAACTAATAAGCAGCATGAAAAAGTACAGGAATTTATTGATAAAGTCATGGGTAGCGCAAGACGCCAAGTGTTGATTGAGGCAACTATTGTTGAAGTTCGTTTAAGCGATAGCTTTCAGGCTGGCATTGATTGGAGTCGTTTAAATAATAGTTTAAGTAACAGTGGTTTTCAATTTCAACAAACGTTAGGCCCAGATACAACTTTTGGTGCAAATGGCTCACTTACTGGAGCTGGCACTAATGCGCTAGGCGTGGCAACCACAGCTGGTTTTGTAGCAGGTTATTTAAACCCAGTGAGCAGAATTGGCAATATTGCGACTTCTATTACTTTGCTTAAACAGTTTGGTGATACAAAAGTATTATCTAGCCCTAAATTAATGGTGCTAAATAACCAAACAGCGGTGCTTAAGGTAGTGGATAACTTGGTGTATTTCACAGTGCAAGCGCAAATTTCACAGTCAAATGGCAACGGTGCGCAAAATTTACAATCTTTTACTACCACGCCCAATACAGTGCCAGTGGGCGTAGTAATGAGTGTAACGCCACAAATTAATGAGGGAGGTGATGTGAATGTCAACGTTCGCCCTACCATTTCGCGTCAAGTTGATAGGGTAGAAGACCCCAATCCAGCGTTTAGGGACCCTGTGACTGGCGTGAGAAGTGTGCAAAGCTTTGTGCCCGTGATTCAAGTACGAGAGATGGAATCATTGTTGCAACTTAAAAGTGGAAATACCGCAATCTTGGGCGGTTTAATGCAGGATGAGATATTTAAAAACACCGATAAAGTACCAGGTTTATCGGATATCCCTGGTGTTGGTATAGTATTTACTGGTAAAAATGACGCAAACCGTAAAACTGAATTAGTCATTTTTCTGCGCCCAACGGTTATCACTAATGCCAGCTTAGAAAGTGATGAATTGCAAAGCTATAAGCAATATCTGCCAGCACAACAATTACAAAACGTACTTGAAGAAGCGAATTGATTTGTGGGATGTTTGCAGCTACATTTGCAGGTAGATTAATCCATGAGTTTACTGATTAAAGCATTAGATAAAGCACAAGAGGCCAAAGCCCAATCCGCTAAAGTGGCGCAATCTGAACAGGTTAAACTGGAAGACGTGCAAGCAGATGGTCAGTTGGCTTTAGAGTCCGATGCAGCACCTGCCAACGTAGCATCAGCGAAATTGGCGGCGGCAAATGCGCTTGAAATGGAATTGTCGCCAGTTTCAAATAAGGGTACTCAAGCTGTTAGCAGCAGTGCAGAAGATAACGCCGATATATTTTCGATTACCAGCACATTTAAGCTCAATGAGTTAGCTGCAAGCAAAACTTCTGCGACAAGCAAAGCCTCTGCAAAAAGCGCAGCCAACGTATTTGCCGCTAAACGGATTGAATCTAATAATCGCAATACAACTCTGGCATTAATTGCGGGTGTTGGTTTGTGCGCTTTACTGGCGGTTGCTGCGTATTTTTATCTGTTTATGGATAAAGAGCCAGACTTTATAGTGGCAAAGCCTGCGGCAATATTGCCAGAGCCTTTGCCAGCAATGAATGCAGAGGCATTATCTGCACAGTCAATTGCAGATTCTGTGGCTGAAAAGCAATCTGCACCGATTACGTTTGCAGAAAATGAAACAGTTACACAAACAGAAAAGCCTGGCAATAAAAAACAAAACACGCAAGCATTT
The DNA here is from genome assembly GCA_021732405.1 of Methylotenera sp. Lineage (GTDB taxonomy): Bacteria > Pseudomonadota > Gammaproteobacteria > Burkholderiales > Methylophilaceae > Methylotenera_A. The sequence goes on along the minus strand of JAKFVB010000019.1, from coordinate 48,194 downwards.
AACAATGAAAGTTTGACCGAAAATGAGGTGATGCTAGATGAGATGATGGCTGAAAAAAAGGCTAAAGTTCAATCTAGTCAGTTCAGCTCAGCTAGCCAGCCTAAACAAAATGCATCTAAAGTGGTCGAAGTTGAAGAAATTGCTTCTAAAAGTGCGTCTATTCAAGTTTCCAAAACCAAGCCAGAGTTAGGCGTTAACCCCATTTTGATGGATGCTTTTAATGCGTATAACGTGGGTAACGATGCTGTTGCAAGCAAACTTTATAAGCAAGTTTTACAGCGCGATTTGCGTAATGTAGATGCGTTAATGGGTTTAGGCGCAATAGCACAAAGGCAAGGCCGCGTGGCTGATGCCAATGGCTGGTATGCAAAAGTGTTGGAAGTGGAACCTAGAAATGCGCTGGCAACGAGTGCTATATTAGATAGTCAGCCGCAAAACGATGTGGCAAGTAATGAAAGCCGCATTAAAAATATGCTGGCAAAGCAACCAGATGATGCAAACTTGCATGCAACATTAGGTAATTTTTATGCAGATTTAAATCAATGGCCAGCCGCGCAACAAGCTTATTTTGATGCATATCGATTAAATGCCAGCGCAGATAATGCATTTAACTTGGGTGTGAGTTTGGATCAGTTAGGAAAACCTAAATTGGCTCTGCCGTATTATCAGCGCGCGTTACAGTTAAGTCAGTCAACTGCTTCTAAAATTGATAAAGTAGCTTTAGAAGCAAGAATTACGGCTATTCAATAAATATAAAATGACAACAATATTAAAAATAGCGATTCAAAAATAATGGTTCAAATTTAACATATGGCAGAGCAGCGACGTAAATTACGCTTAGGCGAGCTAATGATGCAACAGGGCTTGATTAGTCAAGACCAGTTGCGCATTGCTTTGATTGAGCAAGAGCAAAATAACATCCCGCTTGGTCGCCAATTGGTGCGCTTGGGTTTTGTGTCTGAAAGTATGGTGCGCGATTTGGTTGCGCACACCATTGGCCAAGAAAGTATCGATTTAAGCACCGTAGTTGCTGATAACGATGCCTTAAGAATGGTGCCAGAGGATTTTTCTAGGCGCTATCATTTATTGCCAGTGGCCTATGAAGATATCACCAAAACCATGATTGTGGCGATGGCGGATATGTTTAACGTGGTGGCGCTAGACCAACTACGCGCGATGCTGGGCGGACAGATTCAGCTGAAACCCGTGATGGCGGCAGAAGCGCAATTAGAAGAGCATATTGACCAGTTTTATGGCTATGAACTTTCTGTTGATGGCATTTTACGCGAGATTGAAACGGGCGAGATTGATTACCAAAGCTTAACTGCCGATGGTGATGAATATACACAGCCAGTGGTGCGTTTGGTTGGTGCCTTATTAATGGATGCGGTAAAGCACGCAGCATCGGACATTCACTTTGAGCCTGAATATGCTTTTTTACGCATTAGATACCGTATTGATGGCGTATTGCAACAGGTACGCAGTATTCATAAAAGTTACTGGCCAGGTATTGCGGTAAGGCTAAAAGTGATTTCGGGTATGGATATTGCCGAAACGCGTTCGCCGCAAGATGGCCGTTTGAATATGAATTTGTGCGGTCGCCCCATTGATTTCAGGGTTTCTACGCACCCAACCATTCATGGCGAAAACATCGTTTTGCGTGTATTAGATCGTGAAAAATCGATTATTCCGTTAGAGCGTATGGGTTTGCGCACCAGCACTTTGGCGCAATTAAAGCTCATGATGACGCGGCCAGAAGGTATTTTAGTGGTGACAGGGCCAACTGGTAGCGGTAAAACGACCACGCTATATTCATTGCTTTCACATTTGAATGATGAAACCGTGAATATCATGACGCTGGAAGACCCAGTGGAATATCCAGTCACCATGATGCGGCAAACTTCGGTCGCGGAAGTGAATAAGGTGGATTTTGCCAACGGTATTCGCTCTATTATGCGTCAAGACCCTGACATTATTCTAGTCGGCGAGATTCGCGATCAAGATACGGCCACCATGGCTTTTCGCGCCGCGATGACAGGCCATCAAGTATTCAGTACCTTGCACACTAACTCAGCGTTGGGTGCATTCCCGCGCTTAACCGATATTGGTATTTCACCCGACATTATGGCGGGCAATATTATAGGTGTGGTGGCGCAGCGTTTAGTGCGCGTACTGTGCCCGCAATGCAAAGAGCCTGTTAAGCCATCTGACGAAGAGCGCAAAATTTTAGGCGTCAAGCGTAACGAAGCGATTCAAATTTACAAACATAAAGGCTGCAAACGTTGCAATCAAACGGGTTACCGTGGCCGTATGGCGATATTAGAATTGCTGCGTATTGATTCTGACATGGACTCGCTGATTGCGCGCCGCGCACACTTGGATGAGCTGCGAAAAATGGCGCTGGATAAAGGCTTTACCACGCTGGCAGATGACGGCGTGCGCCGCATTTTAGAGGGCTATACCAGCATTGACGAAGTGATGCGTGTGATTGATTTAACATCGCGTCTGTCTCAATAATCTTCAGCTAATAGTCCTGTGGCAACTTTTAACTACAAAGCAATCGATCAAACTGGGCGCCATGCGCAAGGTCAGATTGACGCACTGAACGAGGTGGATTTAGAGCTACGCTTAGAGCGTATGGGTTTAGATTTAATCACATTTAGGTCTAGCACTAAATCCAGCAATACCTTTGCAAAAAATAGAGTCAGTAATCGCGATTTAGTGATGTTTTGCTTTCAGTTAGAGCAGTTAACCAGCGCAGGTGTGCCAATATTAGAAGGCTTAAACGATTTGCGCGAAAGCACACAAAATCTGTATTTTCAAAAAGTATTGGGTGCTATTGCGGGCGAAGTAGAGGGCGGTAAAATGCTTAGCCAAGCATTGGCCGAACACCCAGACGTTTTTGACGAAGTGTTTGTGAATTTGGTGCGTGCGGGTGAGCAAACTGGGCAATTGCCTGCTGTGTTTGATAATTTATCTAATACCCTTAAATGGCAAGATGAGTTGATGAGCCAGACTAAAAAATTATTAGCTTATCCGCTATTTGTGTTGGTGGTGGTGCTGGCAGCGGTGACTTTTTTAATGGTGTATTTAGTGCCAGAAATGGTGAAATTTTTAAATAGCCTTGGCCAAGAGTTACCTTTGAATACGCGTATTTTGATTTTTATATCAGATGCGTTTGTTAATTACTGGTGGCTCATTATTACCGTGCCGCTAGTGTTGGCTGCAGGTGCAGTGGCTTATGTAAAGCAAAGTGCAGAGGCACGTTATCGGTTTGATTATCTGAAATTAAAGTTGCCTTTAACAGGTGACATTTTGCATAAAATTATCATGGCACGTTTTGCGCGGTATTTTGCCTTAATGTATCAAACGGGTATTCCAATTTTGCAGGCCATTAAAACTTGTGAAAAAATTGTGGGTAACCGTGTGATTGCTGATGCGTTAAGCCGTGCGCATGCTCAAATAAACGCGGGCGATAGCATGTCGGAAAGTTTTCATAACGCAGGATTGTTTCCGCCATTGGTGGTGCGTATGATTAAAGTGGGTGAAACTACTGGTGCGCTGGATAAATCACTGCTTAATATTAGCTATTTTTATGATAGAGATGTAAACGAGTTGATGCAAAAAATGCTGAAATTGTTAGAGCCTGCCTTAACGGTTATTTTGGGCTTAATATTGGCATTTATTATGGTTTCTGTGCTGGGCCCAGTGTACGATTCATTTAGTAAAATGAAGCTTTAATGCTAAATTTAATGGTAAAAATTGATTAAAAAAACATGTTAAGTAGCGCTAAAAAACTGATTTTGTGTGCCAACAATAGCAGCCTAACCGCTGGTATTTGGTATGGCACAAAGCTGCAAAGCTATGCGGTTTTTAACAATATCGATCAAGATTACACCGCGTTTAGCGAATATTTAGCCAAACAACCCGACACCAATATTTACTTAATTGTTGATGCGGTAGAAGAAGACTATAAATTAGAAAGTTTGCCACATACAGTTGGGCGTGCACGTCGCGAGATTCTTGACCGTAAGCTCAATCAATTTAACCGCAACAGCACTTTTCGCGCCGCACATTTTATTAATCGCAGTGCCGATAAGCGCAAAGACGATAACTTTTTATTTGTGGCGTTAAGCAATGCAGATTCTTTGCAAGGCTGGCTAGACGTGATTCAAGCCAATCAATCGCCGTTAGTGGGCGTATATTTGTTGCCCATGATGAGCCAAGTGATGGTGCGCCAAATGAAGCTGATGGCGCCACATATTTTATTGTGCGAGCAATTACCCTCTGGCTTTAGGCAAACCTATATGCACAATGGCCGTTTGCGTATGAGCCGCTTAGTGCCAATGGTGGATGTAAAGCCAAACCAATTGGCTTATTTTTACTTGGTGGAGATTGAAAAAACGCGGCTTTATTTAATGAGCCAGCGTTTAATTAACGGCGAAACACCGCTACAAATGGTGCTACCAGCGCTAGATAATTCGCACCATGAAATTGCAAAAAGCATCAGTCAAGATCAAGGGTTGGAATGCAAAACAGTCGATATTTTAGCGTATGCTAAAAATATTAATCTGGCAGAAAGCTTAATTAAGCCGCACCCTGAATTGCTGCATATGCAATTGCTGGCAAATGGAAATGTGCCTGATAATTTGGCGCCACTGGCTTACAGCAAAATTCACAGCCTAAACAATATCTGCCGCAATTTATACATTGCCACAGCAGTAATTGCCCTATTGGGTGTTGGTTTGGCGGGAGTCTATGCTTGGCAGGGCAGACAACAATACAACCAATTAAAGCTAATCGCCGCTCAAACGCAGCAACAGCAACGTTTATATGATGAGGTTGCCAAAAATTTCCCCAGCACGCCCATCCCCAGTGTTGAGTTAAAAGTCGCCACAGATTTAGCGCAAACCATTCAAGTCAATAATCAAACGCCTGCGCAGTTTATGCAGATATTAAGCGCGGCGTGTGAAAACATGCCTCAAATTACGCTGAACAGAATGCGCTGGATGCTTAGCCCAACTGCTGACGTGGCGGACGACACAGCTGGCAACACAAGTGCACAAACCAATCAAACTTATAATAACCAAGCCAGCGTCAACCCAAGTGCAGATACAACAAAACTGATACAAGTGGGCTTTTTAAATGCTGAGATTAAAGGCTTTGCAGGGGACTATCGTGCTGCATTAAATACGGTGAGTCAATTTGTGGCGACTTTAAAGGCTAATCCAGCAGTAGAAACGGTGACCATATTGCAAGAACCCGTTAATGTGAGCTCACTGGCAAATCTGCAGGGTAGCACAACCGATGAAACCGCCGCAGAACGCCCGCCTGCGAATTTTAAGCTTAAAATTGTGTTAAAGACAGCGCCTGTTAGTGCAACAAGTGCCGCATTAAACGCTAATGAGAGCGCATCATGAGTATGACCCAGCAAGATTGGCGCAAACTACGCAACCCCATGATTGGTTTGGGGGCGGCATTGCTAATCGCTGGTTTGCTAATCAGTTTTGCAGATCAATATCGCAAAAAAAATGAAACAGCGTTAGTCACACAGCAAAATTTATTGAATCAAGCGCGCCAAAAATATCAGTCATCAGGCTTAGAAAAAGAAATGATTAGGCAATACTTGCCAGCGTATAACGATTTGCTTGCCAGCGGTTTTATTGGCGAAGAGCGGCGCATTGAGTGGATTGAGGCTCTGCGTCAAATTCACAATCAACATAAATTATTCAGTATTGACTACAGCATCGGCCTGCAAGAAAACTATAAAACACCTTTTTTATCGAATTTGGGCAATTTTGCGCTGCACCGTTCTGTGATGAAATTGAACCTAGATATGCTACATGAAGGCGATTTATTGACGCTATTAGATGGTTTAAAAGAGCAGCCAACCCCTCTTATTGTGCGCGATTGTGAAATTAGCCGACCAGTTGGTGCTGCAATTGATACTAAAAATATCAGTGCAAATTTAAAAGCAGTATGTGAAATTGACTGGCTAACCCTGCGCGACCCACAATTGAGCAATGTGATTTCAGCGGGGGCACTGTAATGAGATTCTTTGCATTATTCATCTTAGTAACTACGCAAATCGCGCTTATGCAAGCAACGCAAGCCGCACAGCCAATTGGCCGTTTGTTTAGCTCACCCGCAGAGCGCAGCACGCTGAATTATTTGCGCCAGACTAAAAAAGTAATGATGGTTACTCCCGTTGAAACAACAGACCAACAAGCCGAATCTGCGCCTGTGGAGTTACCAGATGCTATTAACATGCAAGGCTATGTAAAACGCAGCGATGGCAAAGACGGAACGGTATGGATTAACAATCAAGCCATGCAAGAAAACACGGGCAATAAAGATGTGCAAGTGGGTAGCCTGCCCGAAAATGGCAACCGCGTACCGCTTAAACTGCCCGCTAATGGCCGCAGATTAACCCTAAAAGCAGGGCAGGTGTACGACCCACAAAATAACCGTGTGCGTGAAGCAAGAAGCCATGGCGCAGGGCGATAGCGGTACGATTGGTGAAGATAGATTTTAGCGTTTGAAGTAATGCAAAATAAATTTTACAGGCAGAGCGGGGTAGCATTAATTTTAACGGCTTTTATTCTTGCCCTGATAGCGACTGCATATTTACTAAAATCATACGATCAAAATAGTTTAAGAGTAGAGCAAGATAAAAAAACATATTTGGCGCTCAATCAAGCAAAACAGGCTTTAATCGCTTGGTCTGCCAGCCATCTTTATTATCCAGGACAAATGCCGTTTCCAGACAGAAATGGGGAGCCAGTACCTAATTATGATGGTTTAAGTGATTGCAATTCTCCAACATCTGCTTTTAGTTACAGTTTATTAATTGGTCAACTTCCCGTATATGGTCAAGGCAATCCCTGTACGGCGCCTCAAACTGGCATTGGTGAAAACTATCAAGATACACAAGGCAATCGTCTTTGGTATGCAGTATCGCGCAATCTAGTGCACAAGTATGAAAGCGCGGCTATGCCACCCATCGACCCAATTATTAATCCCAGTATTATTAGCAACCCAGCTGAACCTTGGCTGGTTGTGAGGGACAGAAATGGCAACGTGATATCCAACCGAGTAGCCGCTGTGATTATTGCACCTGGAAATGTGTTAACTGGACAAAATCGCGCAGGCGCAGCGCCAAATGCAAATCAATATCTGGATAGTTTTAGTATAGGCGCAGCAACTTACAGCAATGCTAATTATGATTTACCCAATGAAGATTTTATCATCGGGCAAGATAGCCGAGATGTAACAGAGGCGGACGTTAGTGTGACAAAGCCTTATTACTTTAACGATAAATTAGTTTTTATTACGATTGATGAATTGATGGCGGCTGTGACCAACCGCGCCAGTGCCGAATCTAGCAAATTGCTGAGTCAATACAGAACCAAAAACGCGCGGTTTCCGTATGCGGCGAATCTGGGTGCTGCACCCAATAATCATGTCTCATCTGGCACAAACACAAAAGGCATGTTGCCGATTGATATAACAGATAATTGCAGTTGTGCTTCGGCCAGCAGTTGTAGTTGCAGCTTTAATCCGATTTTAAACGTTGTATTTAGAAGAGGTGGTGGTACAACGTGGGCTTCATCTGCCGGTAGCTGTACACGTTCAGGCGCAGACTGTACCTGCATAGGTGCAGGCAGCTGCACCCGTGGCGTCAGAACATTTATCTGCGATATTAACGGCCTTTGCACGCACAATGTTGGAGGGGTCAATAATACTTACACGTATTCCGTGCCAAGTTATGCAGATATCTATTCCGCAGGTGCAGGTTGTATAATTTCTGGCACTCGAGCAGTTTGCAACAATGCTGGCACGCTTTCTATTGGTTTAAAAGAACCCGTTTGGTTTAAAACCAATTTATGGCAAGATTACTTTTATTATGAATGGTCGCCACTTATCGCTAATTTGCAAGTAGGTTTAACGACGGGTGTTAATGCGATTTTGATTGGCACTGGCGACAGATTAGCGATTACTGAAGCGCGACCGACAGGTTCGCCAATCCCCCCCCCTAGTGATATAACTTACTACCTTGATAGTATTGAAAATACCAATAACGATTTGGTTTATGATGCAGTAAACAAGCAAAAAAGTAATATTCACAACGATCAAGTTTATATAATATCGCCATGACGCTTAAAAAACAGATTAATCAAAAAGGCTTTACTTTGGTAGAAATGGCCATCGTGTTGGTTATTTTTGGCTTGGTTTTATCTGCCTTATTACTGCCGCTACGCGCACAACGTGAGCAAGCGGCACAAGCGCAAACACTTAACACATTAGATAATGCTAAACAGGCTTTGTTGGGTTTTGCGCAAGCAAATGGAAGATTGCCTTGCCCTGCTACAGCGGCTAGTCAAGGCATTGCTGCGCCCAATGCCAGCGGTCCCTGCACAGTACAGCAAGGATTTTTGCCAGCAGCCACATTGGGTATGCAGCCAGTAAATTCGCAAGGTTTTGCGATAGACGCATGGAACAATCCCATACGCTATGCCGTTACCTTAGTAGACAATCCTAATGGAGTAGTCCCTAATATTGGTTATGGGGTCATCAATATTCCCGACTTTACTAGCACTCTAGAATTACAAGATATTGGCATATCCAGAACAAATCCCGCACCCCCGCTCAATGTGCCAGCGCTCAATCCTGATTTAAGAGTATCATGTGGCCAAATTACTACACCAGAATGTGTGCCAGCAAATCTGCTGATTAATAACGCAGTTGCAGTAGTTTACTCAACTGGCGCTAATGGTGCTTTGGCAGACGCAGAGGTGGGTGCAGATGAAGTGGCCAATAAAATTGCCACCACAATTTTTTACAGTCGCACCCAAACCGCAGGCGGCTCTGTCGCTGGCGAGTTTGATGATTTAGTCACTTGGATTTCACCTTACGTGCTCTACAACGCCATGATTCAAGCGGGGCAATTGCATTAAATCACTATGAATGATGATCAACTTTTACGTTACAGTCGCCATATTTTATTGCCCAAAATCGGTTATGAAGGCCAAGAAAAAATAGTTAATAGCCATGCGTTAATTGTGGGGGCTGGTGGTTTGGGCTCGCCAGTGGCTTTATATTTGGCGGCTTCTGGTGTGGGTAAGCTGACTATTTGTGATTTTGATACGGTGGACTTAACCAATTTACAACGTCAAATTATTCATACAACGCAATCAGTTGGTGTGAATAAAGCGGTTTCTGCACAGCAATCTATTTATGCGATTAATCCTGGAATTGAGGTGCAAACCATTCAGCAAAAATCAACTGAAGCTGAGTTTGAGCAACTGGTGAAAAGTGCGGATGTGGTGATTGATTGCAGTGATAATTTTGCGACACGTTATGCATTAAACCGTATTTGTTTCCAGCTTAAAAAGCCCTTGGTTTCTGGTGCTGCAATTGGGTTTGAGGGGCAAATTTCAGTATTTGATTTTAGAAATGAAACCAGCCCTTGCTACCATTGTTTATATCCTGACACAGGAAGCGATACCGAAATGCGCTGTACCGAAAACGGTGTTTTTGCACCGTTAGTGGGGATTATCGGTACGATGCAGGCAGCAGAAGCGCTTAAGTTAATCATGCAAATTGGTGAAAATCTACAAGGCAGATTATTGCTCTTGGATGCATTAAGTATGGAGTGGCGCACGATTAAATTGAATCGCGACAGCGCTTGCACAGTTTGTAGCGCTAAGCTGTAAGAACCAGCACTAATCGCACATTAGCGCAGCAATACGTTGTGCACTGGCTGGCGCCATGGTTAAACCGTAGCGAAAATGTCCAGTATTTAAATAAAGATTCTCAATGCTTGAGTGCGCAGCAATGGCGGGTAAATTTTCTGGCGTACCTGGCCGTAAACCGCACCAATGTTTGAGTACGCTGGCATTTTTTAAGCTAGGTAAAATATTTTCTGCCTTTGTTTGCAAGGCCAGTTTTACATCTTCAGTCGTATTTTTATCAAATCCCACATCTTCTAACGTGCTTCCAGCCAGCAACAAGCCATCTTGGCGCGGCACTAAATAAAAACCGTCTTTATACACAATATGCGCTAGTTTTTCGCCAACTTGTTCATAAAGCAAAATTTGGCCGCGCATGGGTTTAATGTTGAGCTGCTGAGCCGTGTTTTTTAATAGCTCAAAACTCCAAGCGCCTGAGGTCACTACAAATTGGTCTGCTTCTAAAATCTCGCCAGTGGTGGTTTGCCAGCTATTTAGTTGTTCAGACTGATTAAGCGCCTGCAATTCTGTGCGCTCTAGCAAAGTAACGCCGCTTTGTATTAGTGCTAAACGTAATGCTTTTAATAGTTGTGGTGGACGCACTTGCGCAACGCTTGGTAAAAAAAGGCCTTGCACATTGGCTTGCAAGGGAATGTTGTTTTTCAGGCACCAATCTGCGGCAGTTAACGCATCCGCAGGCGCTAAAATTTGCATGCCACAATTGATTAACTCTGGATCTATGCCCGTTGTTGTGAGTAAGTGCTTACATAAATGTGGGTAAATGCTGGCGCCCGCAAGGGCTAGCTGATTCACTTCGTCTTTATACATCCAAGGCAAAAGTGGAAATAAGATACCAGCACCCGCCCAAGAAGATTCGCCAGAAGTTTGGCTTGCAACCACATTGCGCTCAACCAAGGTGACTTGGCAGCCCCGATTAATCAACTCAAGTGCAGTTAGGCAGCCAACAATCCCACCACCTACCACCACTACTTTTTTAGCAGCCACTAATTAACGACCTGTGAGTAGGAATTTTTCAGCGCTGCCTAAATCCGCTGGGCTGCCCAGTAACACCAATATATCGCCTTCACCAATCACAATATCTGGGCGTGGCAAGATGTCCTCCAACATATTGGGGCGGCGGATATGCTGTAGCTCAACGTTAAAGCCAGCAAAATTAATGTTGTTAAGCCGCATACCCATTGCATACGCTTCTTTCGTAATTTCAGCTGAATGCAGCCTAATTTGATGTGTTTCCGTAATTTCACTCGCCACATCGGTTAAGCCATGGAAATAGCCTTGAAACATTTTGTAGCGCTCTTCACGAAATAGCCGAATACGTTTAACGACACGATTTAAAGGGATTCCCAATAGCACTAAGGCGTGCGAAGCCAGCATCAAGCTGCCTTCTAATACTTCAGGTACTACTTCGGTCGCTCCTGCATCTCTAAACGTGTCAATATCTGCGTCGTCGTAGGTGCGCACAATCACGGGCAAATTGGGATAGCCCTCTTGTGCCACATGCAATACTTTCATCGATGCGCGCATATCAGAATAGCTGACAATTAAAGCTTTAGCGCGCGCGCCACCAGCAGCCTCTAACACAATACGTCTGCCTGCGTCGCCATACATCACGTGCTGACCAGCAGAAGCCGCTTCATGCACACGCGTTGGGTCAATATCTAGCGCAATAAAAGGAATGTTTTCTTCTTTTAAAAAACGGCCCAAATATTGGCCACTGCGGCCATAGCCGCAAATAATCACATGATCTTTTAAATTTTTGGCCACGCTATCAATTTCATCCACTACTTGGCTACTGTTGCGGGTATAACTTTTAACTAATTTACGCGCAATTTTACCGTTGTACTGAATAATAAATGGTGCGGCTACCATGGATAATAATGATGCGGCTAGTACTACCTGTAGCTCATCACCGCCGATTAAATTTTGCTCTAAACCTAAGGCTAAAATCACAAAGCTAAACTCACCAGCTTGTGCCAATACCATGCCAGTGCGAATGCCAACGCCTGTTTCGTAGCCAAATAAGCGGCTTAAAACAGCAATAACAAACGCTTTAAATAACACAAAACAGACCAGAAGCAGTAGCACCAAGCCAATATGTTTGCCAAGCTGGCTTAAGTCTAGCAACATGCCTACGCTGATAAAAAATAGGCCAAGCAAAATATCCCGGAAAGACGCAATATCTGATTCGACTTGATAGCGATAGCGCGTTTCTGAAATCAGCATGCCAGCGATAAACGCGCCCAATGCGTAAGATAAACCTGCAATTTTGGTGACAGTTGCCAGCAGTAAAGTCACCATTAATACGTTCATCACAAACAATTCGCGCGAGCGTTGTTTTGCCACCACGCTAAACCAGAAGTTGATAATTCCTTTGCCGAATTTAAATAATATAAACAGCAAAATAACGGTTTTTAGTAGTGAAATACCTAAAATGCTGGTCAAGTTGCCAGATTGTGCACCTAACGCAGGAATCAACACCAAAATAGGGATAACGGCTAAATCTTGAAACAATAAAATACCAATACTTAAGCGACCATGACGCGAGTTTAAATCGACACGTTCCATTAATATTTTAGACACGATAGCGGTGGACGACATGGTTAACGCGCCGCCAATCACAAACGCAGTCACTAAACTTAACCCTGCCAACCAGCCAATTAACATGGCTACGCCCAAAGTAATTAATACCTGCGCACCACCTAAGCCGAACAAGGTTTTACGCATGGCGTAGAGTTTAGACAAGCTAAACTCTAGACCGATGCTAAACATCAAGAACACAATGCCAAATTCGGCTACATGACGACCACTTTCGGTGCTTGGTAATAAATTAAGGGCATAAGGGCCAAATAGCACACCCACCAAAAAATAGGCCAGCATGGCGGGCAAGCGCAAGGCGCGAAAAAACGCAACAGCCAATACAGAGCTGGTGAGCAAGAGTAAAACGCTGGTTAAAGAGTCGAACATATGTGGTTTATTTCAATGTAATGTAAAAGCATTTTTATTCGTTATTGATTGTTTTGGTAAAACGATTAGTTAAATAGGGCAAAAATTGTGCCTACTTTTACTATTTTACTCAAAAACCGCTGTATTTTACTTTATTAGTCATGGTTTCCCTTTTATACTAATCGCTTATGGCACCTACCTTATTGCAATCAGATCGCGCACATGCACCTAAACAGGCAGATAATCTGTCTACTTTGCAGTTAGCACGCAATGTATTATCGATAGAAGCACAAGAAATCACCGCTTTAGCTAGTCGGTTGGATGCTAATTTTGAAGCAGCCGTCATGCTTATTCTACATTGCCAAGGCCGAGTTGTGGTTAGTGGCATGGGTAAATCTGGGCATATAGGCGGCAAAATCGCTGCCACCCTTGCCAGCACTGGCACTCCTGCTTTTTTTATGCATCCTGCTGAAGCTAGTCATGGTGACTTAGGCATGATTACCGATGGTGATGTGGTGATTGCGCTTTCTAACTCAGGTGAAAGCGATGAGCTGCTGAATATTTTGCCTACTATCAAACGTTTGGGTGCAAAAGTGATTAGCATCACTGGCGCGCCAAATTCCACTTTGGCCAAAGAATCGGATGTGCATTTAAGTGCAGAAGTCGCGCAAGAAGCGTGTCCATTAGGTTTGTCACCCACTGCAAGTACCACAGCTGCTTTGGCTTTAGGTGATGCGCTTGCCGTTTGTGTATTAGATTTGCGCGATTTTACCGCTGAAGATTTTGCACGCTCACACCCAGGCGGCAGCATTGGCCGTAAATTGCTTACCCGCGTTAAAGATGTAATGCGCGTAGATGCGGCGATTCCCAGTGTATTTGCCGATGTTTTGTTATCGGCTGCATTGATGGAAATGACTAATAAAGGCATGGGCCTAACGGCGATAGTTAACGCTAATTTAGAGCCGATTGGTGTATTTACCGATGGTGATTTACGTCGCGCATTTGCGAATGGCATTCATGCCAATACCGCCAAAATCAGCGATGTGATGCATACCAGTCCGAATACGATTAATGCCAATCAGTTAGCAGTAGAAGCGGTTGAGCTGATGGAAAACAAAAAAATTAACGGCCTGCTAGTGACCAATGACGCAGGAAAGTTGGTTGGTGCATTCAACATGCACGATTTATTAAAAGCGAAAGTAGTGTAATGAGCGATTTAGACTTTGATTTGGATTTTAATTTGGAAGTGTCAGCAGAAGTTTTAAATCGCGCAAAAAAAATTAAGTTGGTTATTTTTGATGTGGATGGCGTGATGACCGATGGCGGTTTAACCATCGGCGATGACGGTCAAGAATATAAAACGTTTAATACACAAGATGGCTTAGGTATGAAGCTACTAAAAAATAGCGGTGTACAAATGGCGATTATTACAGGGCGCACATCAAACGTGGTAAAACAGCGTTCTGAAAGTACAGGTGTTGCGCATTTTTATCAGGGTGTAGATGATAAATTGGTGGCGCTTAACGATTTAATTGGCAAGCTAAATATTGCGGCTGATTGTGTAGCTTTTATGGGTGATGATGTAGTGGATATGCCGCCGATGTTACGCTGTGGCTTGGCAGTAACGGTGCCCGCGGCGCCATTATCGGTTAAAAATCGTGCGCACTACATTACGCAAAAGCAAGGTGGGCATGGCGCTGTGCGCGAATTATGTGAGCTTATTATGCAGGCACAAGATACCTTAAGTGCCCAAATGGCGCCATTTTTTGTTGAATAGTTTTTGCTAAATAAATGGTGAAAAATTAAACCGCATGATAAGTCGTTCTGCTTTATTTTTTCCGATTGTGCTGGCTGTTATGCTGGCCTTGCTGACGTTTTGGATTAATCAAACCGTTGAGCAGCAAGGCCCTAAGCTGGATGGTAGTAATCGGCATGATCCCGATTACACCATGCATAATTTTGTGACCACGCAAACAGATGCGCTAGGGCAGTTGCGCTATATTTTAGCCGCTACTGAAATGTTGCATTACCCTGACGACGATAGCACCGTGTTGCAACGTCCGCGTTTTACGCAGTACACAGTGAATAAGCCTTATACACAAATTGAAGGTTTGCGCGGATATATTTCCAGCAATGGCGAAGAAGTAGAGTTGGTTGATAATGTAAAAGTAGTGCGCCAAGCGTTTGAGGGTAAAGGTGAAATGCAGGTGTTAACAGAAAAATTATGGATTTTCCCAAAACAAGATTTAGTGAAAACCAATGCGCCTGTGACAATTAAACAAGCACCGAAAACAGTGATTACGGCAGTTGGAATGGTTTACGATAAAAAAGCACAAACAGTGACTTTATTGGATAGAGTCAAAGTGCATTATGAGCGGCCGCCAGCCGTTCAAGCAAAAAACGCAGCTAAATCTGCAAAAGCCAGTAAAATACAGGCAAAAAAAGTAGTTAAGAATCAATCGAACAAAGTGAATGCTGCCACTAAGTCAGCCATTAAAAAGAAATAGCGGAGAAACAATGAGTAACCTTATTCGCAAAAGTCTATTGCAGTTAAGCTTGGGTTTAAGCTTATGCTTTAGCTTGCAAGTGTGGGCTGAATCGGCTGACCGCGATAAGCCGATTGAGCTTGAAGCCGATACGGTAACGGTTAACGATGCAAAAAAAACCAGTACTTACACGGGTAATGTGATTTTAACGCAAGGTACTTTGGTGATTCGTGCCGATAAGCTGATTGTGCGTGAAGATAAAGATGGCTTTCAGCATAGCACCTCAACGGGTAATCCAACCACTTTCAAGCAAAAGCGTGAAGGCAAAAATGAGTATATGCAAGGTAGCGGACAGCGTATTGAATACGATGGGCGTATGGATAAAGTGCAACTTTATACAAAAGCTTGGGTTAAACGTGGCGAAGATATTGTGTATGGTGACTATATTAGCTATGACGCAAATGCCGAATTCGCCGAAGTGATTGGCGGTGCAAAATCTGAAAGTGGCGGTACATCAAGCGGGCGTGTAAAAGCCATTATTCAGCCTAAAAATAAACCAGCTGCCAGCACGGACAATAAGCCAGACTCATCTAGCAACAACAATCCGCCACCAAGAGTGGATAAAACCTTAAGATTTAGTAATAAGCTTGAAGCTCCGTCTAATTAAATTAACTAAAAAAACTAAAAATGAGCGAACTCGTTGTAGAGCATCTACGTAAATCCTACAAATCACGCACAGTAGTGCAAGATATTTCGTTGCAAATTAATAGTGGCGAAGTGGTCGGTTTGCTGGGCCCAAACGGCGCAGGCAAAACGACTAGCTTTTACATGATAGTTGGCTTGGTAACCTTAGATGCTGGCCGTATTTTGCTCAATGGTAAAGATTTAAGTCGCATGCCCATTCATAGCCGTGCGCGCATGGGTTTAGCCTATTTGCCACAAGAGCCGTCTATTTTTCGTAAACTGACCGTTACCGAAAATATTTTAGCCATTTTAGAACTGCAAGATTTAACTGAGGCTGAACAGCATACGCAGCTAGAGTCTTTGCTGCAAGAGTTACATATCGTGCATATTCGTAATAGCACCGCGATTAGCCTATCGGGCGGTGAGCGCCGTCGCGTTGAGATAGCGCGCTGTTTAGCCACAAACCCAAGTTTTATTTTGTTAGATGAGCCATTTGCGGGTATCGACCCAATTGCCGTGTTGGATATTCAAAAAATCATTCGTTTTTTAAGCAGCAAAAATATTGGCGTGTTGATTACAGACCACAATGTGCGCGAAACTTTAGGTATTTGCGACCGTGCCTATATTGTGAATGACGGTACGGTGTTTGCGTCAGGGCATCCAGCTGATATTGTGAACAATGAAGCGGTGCGTGAAGTATATTTGGGTAAAGATTTTAGGCTGTAAACATATATGAAGCAAAATCTACAACTTAGAATGTCGCAAAATTTGGCGTTAACGCCACAATTGCAGCAATCGATTCGTTTGTTGCAATTGTCTAGCTTAGAGTTAAATCAAGAGCTAGATACAATTTTGCAAGAAAACCCGCTGCTAGAGCTGGTAGATGGTGAAGATGCGGGTGACGAATTTGATGCTGGTATTGATGAGGGCGTGCTACAAAAAAGCGCCGATAACGATCCTTTAGATGCAGACGGCAAGCAAGCATTAAACGGCGATGAGCCAGACTCATTTAATAGTATCGACTATCAAGAAACCAGTACTGCTAATAGCCAAGAGTCATCTGACATTCAGCAAGAAAGTACATCCGTAGCAGAAGATTTTTCAGCCGCAGATTTTGACGAAACCTATGAAGAATATGGTAGTGCGAGCAATTGGGATGAGGGTGGTCGCCAAAATAATCATGACGATGATGACAGCGATTACACGCGCCAAGAAGTGATTTCTATTAGTCTGCGTGATCATTTATTGAGCCAATTAAAATTAATGCCTTTGTCAGAGCGCGACCAAACCTTGGTGCTGTTGCTGATTGATAGTATTAATGACGATGGTTATTTAGAGCAATCATTAGAGGAAATGGCAGAGCTGCTTCCGCCAGAATTAGAAGTTGAATTATTAGAGCTAGAAACCGCGCTTAAACTGATTCAACATTTAGATCCGCCAGGTATGGGTGCGGTGAATCTGCAAGAATGTTTATTGCTGCAATTAAATGCATTGCCAAAAAAGACTGAATTTTTGGATATTGCTAAATTGGTCGTTGGGCAGCATTTAGCGGTTTTGGCGAATAAAGATTTTGCTAAATTACGTAAATTGTTGAATTGTGATGATGTTGCGCTAAAAGGGGCACAAACTTTAATCAAGCAACAAAACCCGCGTCCTGGTAGCGATTTTGCGCAACTCAGTCGCGATCATTTTATTCAGCATGAAGTATTGGTTAAGAAAGTAAAAGGCATTTGGATTGCCACATTGAATGATGGCGTGATTCCTAAATTGCGCATTAACCAAATGTATGCCGATATATTGAAGCGTAATCGTGAGAATTCGAATCAGTATTTGCAAACTCAAATGCAAGAAGCCAAATGGATGATTAAAAATATCCAGCAGCGTTTTTCAACGATTTTGCGCGTTTCTCAGGCTATTGTAGACCGTCAACGTAACTTTTTTGAACATGGTGAAATCGCCATGCGTCCCTTGGTGTTACGCGAAATTGCGGAAGAGTTGGAATTGCACGAATCGACCATTTCGCGGGTGACAACGCATAAGTATATGCTCACTCCGCGCGGTGTTTTTGAGCTTAAATATTTCTTTGGTAGCCATGTTTCAACCGATGCGGGCGGTTCTGCTTCAGCAACTTCTATTCGCGCACTGATTAAACAATTGGTGGCAGAAGAGACGCCTAAAAAACCAATGTCAGATAATCAAATTACCGATGTATTAGCTAAGCAAGGCATTATTGTGGCGCGCCGAACGATTGCTAAGTATCGCGAGTCTTTAAATATTCCGCCAGCTAATTTACGCAAATCGTTATAACTGTTTTTACAAAAACCTTACAAAAAAACGCAACAATCTGCTCAAAGCATCTCGCAAAAAATAACCAAAGGTGTACACTGAAATTGTTCGATAAGTTTAGTTAGCTACTTATTGGCAAGCTAAATCTTCTTGAACAATTTCAATAAGGAGCAAGTCATGAATTTACAATTAACTGGACATCACTTAGAAATTACCCCTGCCATGCGTGAGTATGTGCAAAGCAAGCTAGTTAGAATCCGCAATCACTTTGATCATGTGATTGACGTAAAAGTTACCATGAGTGTAGAAAAGCTCGCCCAAAAAGTAGAGGCTACATTACACGTGCCCGGCAATGATTTACATGCCGAGTGCATAGACGAAAACATGTACAGTGCGATTGACATGTTGACCGACAAGCTAGACCGTCAGGTCGTCAAACACAAAGAAAAATTGGGTAGTCATCACAAAACCAACGGTGCTGTGAAGCATCAAGCTGTTGATGAAAACCAAACTCTTAACTAACTTAACCCTTAATTATGGCTCAAATTAACGTAGCCGATCTTTTCAAAGAAACCCGCCTCAAGCTCAAGCTCAACTGGATTGCTGGGCTTGATGGCGGCAACAACCAACTTAATTCCGAAAAAGTCACCAAGCCATCTCTGGCATTAATTGGGCATCTTAATTTTGTGCATCCAAACCGCGTACAGGTATTAGGCTGTGCGGAGATGGATTATTTAAATTCACTCAGTATTATTGCCATGCAGCAGGCGATTGCCAATCTGTACGCCACCGATTTAGCCGCAGTGGTTGTAGCAAATGGCGAAAAAGCACCCAAAGAATTGATTTCCGCCGCTAATACGCATTGCATTCCTTTATTTACTTCACCCATGCAAAGCCCGCAGTTAATGGATTTATTAAGCCATTATTTAAAATTGGCCATGGCCGAAACCACCAGCTTGCACGGTGTTTTTATGGAAGTTCAAGGTTTTGGTGTGCTGATTAAAGGCAATGCGGCAATTGGTAAAAGCGAGCTGGCGTTAGAGCTGATTACGCGCGGCCATCGTTTGGTGGCCGATGATATCGTCGATTTTTTTAAAATATCCCCAGAGCGCATTGAGGGCCGTTGCCCTGCATTATTACAAGACTTTTTAGAGGTAAGAGGCCTTGGAATTTTGAATATTCGCGCACTATTTGGCGATAACGCTGTTAAGCCGACCAAGCCGCTGGATTTGATTATTCAGCTAGAGCTGGCAGACGCGCTAAACCCGATGGGATTAGACAGGCTTAATGTCAAAACCCAGCATGAGCAGGTATTGGGTGTAGATGTTACCAAGGTGGTCATACCGATTGCGGCGGGCCGCAATATTGCGGTATTGTTAGAGGTGGCGGTACGCAACCATATGCTACTGATACGGGGTATCAATGCCACAAAACAATTTAGCCAACGCCAAAAACAAATGATACAAAAAGACAGCATAGAAAACGCTAAATTAGCGACTTCTCAACCTTCTAAAATAAAAAGTCGGCAGGCAAAATAATGCAAATTATTATTGTGACGGGTCTTTCTGGCTCAGGTAAAAGTATTGTGTTACGTGCCTTAGAAGACAATAATTTTTACTGCATCGATAATTTGCCTGCTACCTTGTTGCCACAAATTACCCAGCATTTAAATGCTACAAATCACAGCAAAATTGCCATTAGTATCGATAGTCGCAGCGCTGCGCTAGAGGCTTTGCCACAAGCGATTGAATCGCTAAAAGCCGATGGCAACCAAGTGCAAGTATTGTTTTTAGAGTCTGCCGTGGAAACCTTGGTTAAGCGCTTTTCGGAAACGCGACGCAAACATCCTTTAAGTAATGAAAACACGACATTGGCCGAAAGTATTGCCAGTGAGCGCGATTTGCTGGCAGGGGTTGCAGCGCTGGGCCATCATATTGATACCAGCAATTTAAGCGCAAATGCATTGCGCAATCATGTGCGTGAGCTAATTTCGTTTGAGAAAACCAATACCAATAAGGGTTTGGTTTTACTATTTACCTCGTTTGGCTTTAAAAATGGCATTCCGCTAGATGCCGATTTTGTATTCGATGTGCGCAGCTTGCCAAACCCGCATTACGACCCCATTTTAAAACCATTAACCGGTAAAGATGCAGCGGTACAAACGTTTTTGGCGAATCAACCCGCCGCCATTGAAATGCTGGCGGATATTCAGCATTATGTACAAAAATGGTTGCCCAGCTTTAACGCGGATAACCGCAGTTATTTAACAGTAGCAATAGGTTGCACAGGCGGGCAGCATCGGTCTGTGTATTTTGTAGAGCAATTAAGTGCGTATTTTAAACAACACTTGTATAACAATTCTAAGCAACAAGTCATTATTCGGCATCGCGAGTTAGATTAGATATTGGCTAGATTGAACATTCAACAATATCCTAAAAAAATTAAAAGTTAAAAATTTAAAAGGTAAAACAGCAAAGATGATTGGTATTTTGATTATCGCGCATGGCCAGTTGGGCGAAAGCTTAATTGACTGCGCGAAACATGTGATGAACAAACAGCCGCCGCAGCTAGCCGCAATTGCTGTGAATACAAATGACGACCCAGCCGACGTATTGCCGCAGGCACAGGCTTTGGTAGAGCAATTAAATACGGGTGATGGTGTATTGGTGCTATCGGATATGTATGGCGCAACCCCTTGCAATGTGGTGATTAAATTATTATCAGGCCATGATGTAGAAGGTGTTGCAGGATTAAATTTGCCAATGCTTGTGCGCGTGTTAACGTATCGCAATGAATCTATTAAGAAAATTGTGGAAAAAGCAGTGAGTGGCGGGCGCGATGGTGTGGTGCATTTTACAAAATCAGGCTGTCATCACAATAAACAATCCTAAATGAACACTAATAAGAATATATAAAAATGATTAAACAAGACATCGTCATTATTAATAAATTAGGCTTGCATGCGCGTGCCAGCAGCAAACTCACACAAACAGCAAGCCAGTTTTCTGCTGAGATTTGGATAGAACGCAATGGTCGCAAAGTGAACGCCAAAAGTATTATGGGTGTGATGATGCTGGCTGCGGCCAAAGGCTCAACCGTGACCTTAGAGGCAAGTGGCGAGGATGAAATTGCCGCCATTGCTGCAATAGAAACGCTGGTGAATGATTATTTTGGTGAAGGCGAGTAACTTTGCACAACCAGCACAATACACAATCCAGCTTTAGCGCCTCAAGTTTTAGCATTCATGGCATTGGCGTATCCAGTGGTATTGCGATTGGCCGTGCGCATTTAGTTTCAAATGCACTGCTAGAGGTGGTGCATTATGTATTACCAGCCCATTTGGTGGATGATGAAATTACGCGCTTTAGTGCGGCTATCAACACCGTTAAAAAAGATTTAGAAACTATTCAAAGCCAGCTTTCTAAAAATGCACCTGCTGAAATCAGTGCTTTTATCAATACGCATTTGATGATGCTGGCCGATAAATCGCTATCAGAAATCCCTAAAGACATTATCCGCAGAGAACAATGCAACGCGGAATGGGCGATTAAGCAGCAGATGGATGATATTGTTGAGCAGTTTGAAGCCATTGAAGATGAATACCTGCGTGAGCGCAAGCAAGACGTGGTGCAGGTTGTAGAGCGTGTGATTAAAGTGCTATTGGGTCATCCTAATCAAGCGCCAAATCAAGCGGCTAATCAACAGTCCAGCAAACAGCAATCGGTTAAGCAGCAAGAAAACGCCACAATTTTGGTGGCGCATGATATTTCGCCAGCCGATGCTATTCAATTTAAGCAACACCATTTTGCCGCGTTTATTACCGATGTGGGCGGCGTGACATCGCATACGGCTATTTTGGCGCGCAGCTTAAATATTCCATCCATTGTGGCTTTGCAGCGCGCGCGTGATTTGATTGATGACAATGAGCTGATTATTGTAGACGGAAGTTTGGGTGTAGTGATTGTTAACCCAAGTAAAGAGATTTTGGCCGAATACAAGTTGCGACAAGAGCAGTGGGAGCTGGAACAGCAAAAATTACAGCGCATTAAATCCACCAAAGCAGTCACCATGTGCGGCACGGCGATTGAGCTGCAAGCCAATATTGAAGTGCCAGAAGACGTGATTGCAGTAAAAGCAGCGGGCGCGACTGGCATTGGTTTATACCGCACCGAATTTTTGTTTATGAACAAGCGCGAAATGCCCGATGAAGAAGAGCAATTTTTAGCTTATAAGCAAGTGGCAGAAGCCATGAAAGGTATGCCAGTTACTATTCGCACGCTGGATTTGGGTGCTGATAAACAAATGAACCCAGACACGGTAAGTAACTGCGCTAACCCCGCATTGGGCCTGCGTGCGGTGCGTTTATGCTTAAGTGAGCCGCAAATTTTTCATACGCAATTGCGTGCACTTTTGCGCGCATCGCACTATGGGCATATTAAAATTTTAATTCCCATGTTGTCTACATTATCCGAGTTGCGCCAAACCAAACTATTGCTTGAGCGTGCAAAAGCCAGTTTGCGTAAACAGAATATTCCGTTTGATGAAAATATTGCATTAGGCGGTATGATTGAGGTGCCAGCTGCGGCGATTAATGCCGAAGCTTTTGCCAAAGAATTGGATTTTATGTCGATAGGTACCAACGATTTAATTCAATATACGCTGGCGATTGATCGCACAGATGACGCAGTGGCGCACCTTTACAATGCGCTGCATCCGTCCGTTTTAAAGCTGATTTCAATCACCATTAAAGCGGGTGCAAAGCTGGGTAAATCGGTTGCAGTATGTGGTGAAATGGCGGGTGACGCCAAGCTGACCAAATTACTAATAGGTATGGGTTTACGCCAATTATCCATGCATCCCAGCAATATTTTAAGCGTTAAACAGCAGGTGCTGCATAGCCAGATGACCAAGCTAAATGCCAATGCGAACAAAGTATTAAGCAATACCGATTTAGACAAAATTGAACTAATGGTTGCCAAATTTAATCTGCAGTAGGCGAGGGAAGTAAAATGACTACGGAAATAATAGTTCCAAATAACGACGATAAAAACATTGCCACTGTTACGCATCTAGGCGGCACCGTTTTTTGGTTTATCCCTGCATTGATTGTTTGGATTCTTAAAAAAGACGATAGCGCGTACTTGGCTGACCAGTCTAAAGAGGCTTTGAATTTTCAAATCACTATGCTGATTGCTCAATTTATCGCCGGTATTTTAGTGTGGATTTTGATTGGTTTTGTGTTAATCCCGATTGTTTGGATTTTTAACATTGTTTTTTGCATTATCGCCGCCATCTCAACTAGTAAGGGCGAAACGTATCGTTACCCGCTATGCTTAAGACTGATTAATTAAGATTATTTTTAAAGGATTGTTACGTGTCACAAAACCCATTATTGTTCTTTTCTGGCTTGCCAAAATTTAATGAAGTAAAACCAGAGCATATCAGCCCAGCGGTTGATAGCCTGATTGCAGAAGGCCGCGCATTGGTTGAGCAATTTGCTACCAGTACAGAAACGCCAACATGGGAAAATTTTGCACTTAAGTTAGAAGATCATAGTGAAAAGCTGGCTCGCGCTTGGAGTCAAGTAGGGCACATGAATGCAGTAGTGAATAGCCCAGAATTACGTGAAGCTTATAATGAAAATTTAGCGAAGTTAACCGATTACGGTAGCGATATTTCGCAAGATGAGCGTTTATACGCGAAATTCAAAGTAATTCAGGCGAGTGATGATTTTGGTAAATTAACGCCAACACAACAAACCATTATCAACCATGAAGTGCGTGATTTTAAACTAGGTGGTGCCGAGCTGCCAGCAGAGCAAAAAGCACGTTTCAAAACCGTTAGCGAAGAACTTTCAAAATTAGGTTCTAAGTTTGAAGAAAATATTATGGATAACACCAACGATTTTAAATATATCGTTGTAGATGTGGCGGACTTAGCTGGCTTGCCAGAAGATGCGATTGAAGCGTCTGCCGATGCGGCTAAGAAGGAATTAGCAGCGCAAGCTGGTAACGAAAAAATAACAGTAGCTGGTTACCAATTTAGCCTGCACTTTCCATCTTATATGCCTGTTTTGCAGTATGCGGATAACCGCGCTTTACGTGAAACGCTATACCGTGCTTATGCCACAAGAGCATCAGAGTTAAGCAAGCCCGAATGGGATAACACAGGTTTAATTCAAGATATTCTGAAGCTCAAGCAGGAAGAAGCGCGCATGCTGGGCTTTAAAAACTTTGCTGAGTTATCACTTGCCACCAAAATGGCGGATACGCCAAAACAAGTCACCGACTTTTTGGATACCTTAGCCAAACGCGCCAAACCGTATGCGGAAAAAGATATGCAAGAGCTGCTTGCCTACGCCAAAAAGTTGGGCATCAACGATATGCAGGCTTGGGATGTGGCTTATGTAAGCGAAAAATTGCGCGAAGAAAAATACGCGTTTTCAGATCAAGAAGTAAAACAATACTTTCCAGAAAGCAAAGTGCTGGCTGGCTTGTTCAAGGTGGTTGAAACCATCTTTGGCGTGCAAGTACGCAAAGCGGAAGCGCCACTTTGGCATACCGATGCAGCATTTTATGTGATATCAGATAGTCAAAATAAGCCGATTGCCTACTTTTATTTAGATTTATATGCGCGCAATAACAAGCGTGGTGGCGCTTGGATGGATGAGTGCATCACGCGCCGCAAAAAAGTTAACCCTCAAAATGAGTCGATAATTGAATTGCCAGTGGCTTACCTAACCTGCAACTTCTCTGCACCAGTAGGCGGCAAACCAGCTTTATTCACGCATGATGAAGTTATTACTATGTTCCACGAATTTGGTCATGGCTTGCATCATATGCTCACCCAAGTAGATGATTACAGCGTTTCTGGTATCAAAGGCGTGGAATGGGATGCGGTGGAATTGCCCAGCCAGTTTATGGAAAACTTCTGCTGGGAATGGGAAGTACTGCGTCATATGACTGCCCATGTAGACACAGGTGCGCAATTGCCACGTGAGTTGTTTGACAAGATGGTGGCTGCCAAAAATTTCCAAGCCGGTATGCAAACTGTACGCCAAATTGAATTTTCATTATTCGATATGCGTTTGCATGGCGAATTTGACCCAAATGGAAAGTTAACCGCGCTAGATTTAATCGAACAAGTACGTGATGAAGTAGCCGTGGTAAGACCACCAAAATGGAATCGCTTTCCCAATAGCTTTAGCCATATTTTTGCAGGCGGTTACGCGGCGGGTTATTACAGCTACAAATGGGCAGAAGTTTTATCGGCCGATGCGTACAGCCTATTTGAAGAAATGGGTACGCTATCTGCCGAAGCAGGCACGCGCTTTAAAGATGAAGTGTTGGCTAGAGGCGGTAGCCGTCCAGCCATGGAATCGTTTGTGGCGTTTAGGGGTAGAGAGCCGAGTTTGGATGCGTTGTTACGGCATAATGGCATGGGCAATTAAAATGCTCGGGTTTTGAGAAATGGTTACTAAAGCAATTTCAACTTATAGTGCTCTTGATCAATTTGGGCGCATTCGATTATCAAAGAATTTCTTCATGCGAGATTTTCTCTATAGCGAAATCTCAAACTTCTACAACATTCCCAATCTGCCAGAGAACCCGGATTTGGCCATTGAGGCAGGTAAGAAATTATGTGAAGAGTTATTAGAGCCGTTAAATACAACTTTTGGAAGAATTTCGGTACGTTCTGCATATCGTTCAGCTACTTTAAATCAGTTCGGAAATGCTAATAAACTTAACTGTGCAAGCAATGAGGCAAACTTCGCTCATCATATTTGGGATATGCCAGATAGCGAGAGTGGTTTAATGGGAGCAACTGCTTGTATTTGTATACCTTGGTTTATGGATAAATTTAAATTAGGTGCAGATTGGCGTTCACTTGCTTATTGGGTTCATGACCACTTGCCATATAGCGAACTAGAATTTTTTGATGGTAAGGGGATGTGTTCATTTAACATCAGTTGGCATGAAAACCCAAAGAAAAATATTACCAGTTGGATGAACCCTAGAGTTTTATTGAAAGATGCTAAAGATATTAGAGGGTTTAAGGAATGGTATATCGATTTTCCAACGCTAGTTAAATAATAAGTTCTTCAACACCATAAGACATTTTCAATAATTATTATGTGGGTAATAAGTTACCCATATTCCAAATTTCTCACTTGCACAAAATCACAACTTTTACATTGTTGACAAAAGGCACACATTTACTTAGCATATATCAATCATGATATTTAATTGGAATGACGATAAAAACCAGCAGCTCAAGCAAGAGCGTGGTATTTCGTTTGAGCGTGTTGTGATTGCGATTGAAGAGGGTGCGCTGTTGGATGTGTTGCAGCATACTAATCAATTACAGTATCCAAACCAATTAATATTGGTGGTTGAGATTGAGTCTTATGCCATTTGTGTGCCTTGTTTAATAAATGCGGAAGAGTATTTTTTGAAAACTTTATTCCCTAGCCGCAAATACACGCAATTGTATTTGGAGGAGAAATAGAATGATTGATGAAGATTTAGCGCTAATTAATAGCGTAGAGCAAGGTGAGTGGCAAAGTGTGAATAACTTTGCTCAAATGAAAAAGGCATTAATGCAAGCTGCGGTTGAGACGACGGCAAAAGATACGCGCATTAATATTCGTATGGCAAAGCGCGATGTAACGGCAATTAAATCTATCGCCATGGAACAGGGTATACCTTATCAAACGCTGATTGCCAGCGTCTTACACAAATATGCCAGCGGGCAAGTGGTTGAGAAATAATTCAATGCAATTAGCAACATGGAATGTGAACTCGTTAAATGTGCGTTTACCGCATGTTTTGGATTGGTTGCGCGATAATCCTGTGGATGCTTTGTGTATTCAAGAAACTAAGCAAGAGGATAGTAAATTTCCGTATGCTGAATTAGCCGCCGCTGGCTACAATGCTGTGCACGCAGGGCAAAAAACTTACAATGGCGTAGCGATTTTGAGCCGTCATGAGATAAGCGATATCGAACGCGGCATTTTGAATTTTGAGGATGAGCAGCAGCGAGTGATTAGTGCGACAATCAATGGCATTCGCGTTGTGTGTGTATATATCGTGAACGGCCAAGCGGTGGATTCTGA
Organism: Methylotenera sp.; assembly: GCA_021732405.1. Taxonomy (GTDB): domain Bacteria; phylum Pseudomonadota; class Gammaproteobacteria; order Burkholderiales; family Methylophilaceae; genus Methylotenera_A. The sequence continues at coordinate 20,928 of JAKFVB010000019.1, read as the reverse complement.
GAAATACGTGTATAAAATGCGCTGGCTGGAAGCATTAACGGTTTGGCTGGCGGAAGAACTCAAAAAATATCCCAATCTGGTGTTGTTGGGCGATTACAATATTGCGCCAGAAGACCGCGATTGCCACGATCCGGCAGCATGGATAGGACAGATTCTGGTTAGCCCGCGTGAACGCGAGGCTTTTCAACGATTAACCAAGCTTGGCTTGCAAGATAGCTTTAGATTGTTTGAGCAAGCCGAAAAAAGCTTTACTTGGTGGGATTACCGCATGATGGGTTTTAGACGCAATTTTGGTATGCGAATTGACCATATTTTGGTGAGCGATAATCTTAAAGCAAAATGTGAAAGCTGCGTAATTGATAAACTGCCACGCAAGCTAGAGCGCCCATCTGACCATACGCCTGTAGTTTTAACGCTGATTTGAGTGTTAACTTTTTGGCTAATTTTAGCCTTTAATTTTAATGCCCAACTGTTTAAGCTTGCGATACAAATGCGTGCGCTCTAGCCCAGAAATTTCCGCTAGTTTGCTCATATTATTATTAATTAACTTCATATGATGCTGAAAGTAAAAGCGCTCAAAATCATCACGCGCTTCGCGCAAAGGCTGTGTTAATTCCACAGGCAATTGGGCTGCAGAAGATGGACCAGTTTCGCTGCTAGTAAACTGTTCCAAAACCCTAGTGACATCATTCAAGGTAATTTTGTCGGTTAAGCTGCTTAACATGGCGTTTTGTACAACGGCTTCTAATTCGGCTAAATCACCTGGCCAATCGGCATTTCTTAAGCCATTCAAGGCGGCCACATCAAAGCTTTTATAGTCTGCACCCGATGTTTCCACCAGCAAACTAGCCATTGCCGTCGCTAAATCTGGAATATCTTCTTTGTGGTCATTTAATGCGGGTACTTTTAAGGTGCTTTGCGAAAGCGTTTGCAATAATGTGTAATCAAATAAAGGGTTGCTCGCTAACTGCGGCAGGGTGGAAGCACTTGCGCAGACCACACGCACTTGATATTTTTCTGCTTTGGCTAATAACAGCTGCAGGCCTTTTTGCTCAGTTTTTTGTAATGCCGCAATTTCATCAATAAACACAACACCATCGCGTGCAAGTTCTAGTATTTCTAAAGGCGCATTTGCCAGTTTTTCGTATTCTGTTAAACCAAGCCAAGGCGTGCCTGTGCTGTGCAAAAAGCGGGCACATAGTTCTACACTGCCGCCTTTTTTACCGATGAGTAATAGCGCATTTTTAGCGCGCGAAATTTGCTCTAAACGCTGCTTTAACTCGTTAATCACGAGGCTTTTGCCGAAACTGGCTAAGTTCATCTCCGTTTTTGGATGATTTTCTGCATGTTTTAATGCGGCAGCTACTGTTTTAAGCAGCTTTTGCAACGCAATTGGCTTCTCTAAAAAATCAAAGGCGCCAATACGCGTGGCTTCTACTGCGGTATCAATGGTGCCATGGCCAGACATCATGACCACAGGCATTGTTAACAAGCCAGCATTGCCCCATTCTTTAAGCAGGCTAATACCATCGCAATCAGGCATCCAAATATCCAGCAAAACTAAATCCGGCCGCTGTTTTAAGCGTGCGTCTCTTGCCGCTTGTGCGTTTTCTGCCAGCGTAATGTGGTGGCCTTCATCTTCTAAAATGTCTCTTAATAGCTCGCGAATGCCAATTTCGTCATCCACCACTAAAATATGTCGTGATGCCATGCTTATACTTTCCTTACCGTTTTTGTATGATTACCGTCGTTCAAATTTCGTGAAATGATCGTGTTGCTATTAGATGCTGCTAAATGTTCGGGCTCAATAGGCAATAAAATAGTGACACTTGCGCCGCCTGTTGCGTTATTTTCAATTTTAATTTGGCCTGCATGTTCATCTACCATTTTCTTCACAATCGCCAAACCTAAGCCTGTGCCATGCACTTTGGTAGTGACATAAGGCTCATAAGCATGAGAAATAATGCCAGCGGGAAAGCCTTGTCCATTGTCTTTTACCATGAGTTTAATGGCCGATTCGTTAAAACTGGTGTGCACTAAAATTTCAGGTGCTTTAACATTTTGCACCCCATCAACAGGGCTTAATGCATCTTGTGCATTTTGCATTAAGTTGTGTAATACCTGCCTTAACATGGTTGCATCGCCCAAAATATCAGGCATATTGGGCATTAATTCATAGCGAATATGAATGCTGCTGCTGTCAGTTTGACTCAATCCGTGATGCTGATTTTCGTGATTAAACATTTCGTCGCGACCATTCTCATAAAGTGCAGACACATCTCGGATTAGCTGATTGATATTGAGTCGAGTTAAATGTGCAGATGGCGCACGTGCATACTCGCTAAACTCGTTTACCATGGTTTTCATGGCGCTCACTTGATTAACAATTGTATCAGTGGCGCGTTGCAGCATGTTGGCATCGGAGGTATTTAATTTGGTGCTTAATTTATGCTGTAAGCGTTCTGCGGATAATTGAATCGGCGTCAGCGGGTTTTTAATCTCATGCGCCAGCCTGCGGGCCACTTCGCCCCAAGCAGCGTCACGTTGGGCTTGTACCATGGTGGTTACATCGTCAAACACCACTACAAAGCCGTTATCGCCACTACCCGCGCGGCTATCGTTTGGTAAGCGTGTAGCGCGTACTAATAGTAATTGCCTGCCTTGCGGATTCACAATTTCAATTTGACGAGAAAGCTCCGTTTTGGCTAAGTTTTCGGTTTTGGTGAGCTCAAAATGTGCTTTTACAATGCTGATAAATTCCGCTAAAAAAGCATGGTTATCACTAATTTTGGTGAACTGCTGGTTTTCAAATTGCGCTAAATTTAAGCCTAAAATGGTACTCGCTGTTAAGTTATAAGTGCGCAACTCAGCTTTTTCGTTAATCGCCAGTACGCCAGATGACAAATGCGCCAGAATGGTTTCTAAATAGCTGCGCGCGGCTTCTACTCTGGCACGATTTCTTTCAGTCGCTTTTGTCGCATCGTTTAATTGGCGTGTCATGCTGTTAAACGATTTAACCAAAATGCCTAGCTCATCTTTACCGTGTTCTGGCAGCATGGAACTGTAATCGCCGCTGGCAATCGCGCGCGTGCCCTCTGCCAGCACTGTTAGTGGCTGGGTAATGCGACGACTTAATATAAAAGCAATGGCCAGCGCAGATAGCATCGCCAGCATTAAAACCAAGGTGAGTGTTAACGCAAATACATCTTTAAGCGCATTGCGGCTGTAAGATAATTCTTGATAGTCGCGGTATACGTCTTGCACCGCCTCCGCCGTATTAGAAAGGGATTTTGGTACAGGCTGTAATAATTGCAAAATACGCACTTCACCTGCTAACTCTTGCGAGTTAACGGGTGCTAACACACGCAAATAAAGGCCTTTGTTGGGTATTGGCTCAATTTTTCCATAGATACGACTTTGTGCTTGGCGCAATTGCGGAATACTTGGGAGTTCGGGCAAAAAACTATTGGCATCACTACTGGAAACCGAAATAATGCGGCCTTGTGGCGTTAACAAAACTGCATCTTGTATACCCGATTTTTCGCGTAAATCGTTTAACAAGCTGTAATGGCTGCGTGATGGCAAAAAGGCCAGACTGATCGCCATGTTTTCGGCTTTTTCTTCTACATCTTGCAGCATAATATCTAAGGCGCGCTGCCCCAAACTTAAGCCGCCATCCAGCGCGGATTCTACTTTGACATTAAACCAAGATTCGATTGAGCGGGTTAAAAAATTCACACTCACTAAATATACAATTAGCCCCGGAATAATCGCCATCAAGGCAAATGTGCCCAACAAACGCAAGGTTAAGCGGCTGCCCACCACGCCTGTTTTGATTTTTTTATACAAATGCCACAGTTGAATGGCAATCAGTACTAGTAAAACACCAGCCAAGCCAATGTTTAAATACAGTAGAATTTTATAATAATCGGTTGAAGTCGCAGTGTTGGCGCTAGCCAGTGAAAGTAAGTACAGCAGTACTAGCCCTAACGCCACGCTTACAAAAACAATATATCTCATCAGCTATTGGGCGAAACTCATTTGAGTTCTTTGCCGCCAGATTCTTTATTCTGGGGTTCTTTATTGATTGTTTCTTTATTGATTGTTTCTTTATTCAACATCTCTTTGTTTAAAGGCTCTTTAAGCCATAAATCTTTGAGTGACCACTCAAATTTTTGAGAGGTCAAGTTCCATTTTTCAGAAGAAAGCGCGTCTACCTGAATGGCTTTAGGTAGTTTAGTTTTGTCTAGCCTTACCAATAAGGCCGCATTATAGGTTTCATTTTTTTCAACTAGCGCTTTTTCTAATACTTTCCAATCGTTAATTTGCATTAACTCTTGCGCCGCCTCGCCCAATGTTTCAAACGATTTCTGGTGTGTGCCGCGATTGATTAAATATTGGCGACTGAGGGCATGATAACTCAGCATCACACTACGCGTTGCCGTAACGATTTCATCATCAAACCAGTATTTTTGTGGGCTAACCACTTGAAACTCAATTAAAAAATGCAGCGGCACCCCTTTATTAACAGCCACTTCAATTGCGTCATCAAAAACCACGTCAACTTCGGCAGAAAGTGCGTAAAAATCTTCTAATGGGTGCAGTTCGGCTTGCTCAATATCAATGCTACTGCCTGCGGCAAACGCAACCGAACATACGCTAAAGAGCGAAACACATGCACCCAAAAGAATGCGGTTACGCAGTTTTTTGCAATAATGCGTAAAAAAGACCATCGTGCCGACCGTTGGGTATAAGCTGACCATGCTCAGATTGAATATTTTGATGGTTTTCATTGGTTAAGATTAACGGTAATTGAGTCGCATCAGGGTTTTTAAGTAAAAAAGCATCTATTTGTTGTTGATTTTCTTCATTAAAAATCGAACAGGTGACATAAAGTAATTTACCGCCTTTTGCCAATAATTGCCACAAATTAGCCAAAATTAGCGCTTGTTGTTGCGTAAATGTCAAAATATCACGCTCTCGCCGCAACCACTTAATATCTACATGTCGCCTAACAATGCCCGATGCGGTGCAAGGTACGTCCGCTAAAATACGCTCAAAAGGCTGATTGTTCTGCCAAATTGCAGCATCGCCTAGCTGTAAATCGGCGCTTAGGTTCAGGCGGTTTAAGTTGCTTTCCACGCGATCTAAACGGCTGGCATCGTTATCCAGAGCGTTTAGTTTGACGTCACTTAACTCTAAAATATGCCCAGTTTTTCCACCTGGTGCGCAACAAGCATCCAATACATTTAAGCCTTTATGTACATCCAGCAAGCCTGCTGCTAATTGCGCGCCATAATCTTGTACAGAAACCACGCCGTCCAAAAACCCTGGTATTTTTTCTACAGAAATTGGCTGCTCTAAAATCACCGCATATTCACCCACTTGGGTTGCCACAATATCTTGGCGTGCCAGTAATTGCACATATTCTTTGGCGCTGGTTTTTCGCACATTCACCCGCAAAGTCATAGGCGGATGCGCATTGCCTGTAGCTAAAATGTTTTGCCAAGATGCTGGATATTGATGTTTAAGCTTATTAATCCACCATTGTGGATAAGAATACAGCGCGACTTCGTTGTTTTCTATGTCGGATTGAATGGCCTTACTTAACACTATTTTTTGGCGTAAAAAGTTGCGCAAAACACCATTCACTAGGCTTTTCGCCCAGCGCGGTTTGGCATAACTCGCCGCCTCAACCGCCTGATTCACCACCGTAAAATCATCTGCTTTATCATGCAGTAACTGATAGATAGCCACCAACAAAAGCGCAGTGATATGTTCATTACTTAAGGGTTTTTCAAGCAGCTTAACCAAGTAAGCGTTCACTTCGCCATAAAAACGCAAGGTGCCATAACTTAAATCTGCCGCTGCGCCGCGCTGTTGCGGCGTGGCATTTGGGTAAGACTTAAGCGCATCTGGCAGCGCCAAAGTCAGGTTGCGACCTGATAACACTTGAGAAACGGCGATTGCAGCGATTTGTTGGGAAATATACAAGGCAAGCCTTTAATTTAAGATGATCGGATTTTACTTGATAAGCGCTCATCGCGCTTTGCACAAATACAACATTAGGCTTTGTAACGTGTATTAACCAGCTATAAAGCTTAGTTTGTCATCAACTTTACACATGCATACTTAATCATAAGCATTGTTTATATAGGTTAATTTTGTAATGAAAGGCCATATGAAAACCTTTAAAGACTTATTGCCTTGGCTGCATTATCCCGTTGTTATGTCATTTGGATTAGCGTTATTTGCAGTTCTGCAATTTTACGGCGTTTCGCCCAGAACCAACGCTTACATATCCATACTCAGCACTGCTTTTATTATTATGCTGCTAGAGTTTAAATTTCCATACAGAAGCGATTGGTATTCCAGCCTGCACGAGGTCAAAACCGATTTAATGTTTATCGGCTTGGTGCAATTGGCTTTACCGCCTTTAATCAGTTTTACTGTGGCTTACTGGCTGGTAGGGCACGCACCAGAAATGAAAATGCATGATTATTGGCCGCATCATTGGTCAATCTGGAGCCAAGCAATATTAATGATTGTTGTTGTCGATTTTTTACTCTATTGGCTGCATAGAGCCGCGCATAACAATCGCTTTTTATGGCGGCTACATTCTGTGCATCACTCGGTTGAGCAGCTATATTGGTTAAATACATCGCGCTTTCACCCGCTAGAAAAAGTATTACAAATGCTGTGTGATAGTATTCCATTTATATTGCTGGGCGTGAGCGAGAGCGTTTTGGCGCTTTATTATATTGCCTATGCCACCAATGGATTTTTTCAGCATTCCAATATTCATTTACGCTTTGGCTGGCTGAATTACATTTTAGGTACTGCCGAATTGCATCGCTGGCATCACGCGCGCAATCCAGAAGAATCGAATCACAATTACGGCAACAATATTATTATTTGGGATGTGATTTTCGGCAGCTGGTACTTGCCCAAAAATCGCCATATTAAAGAAATTGGACTTAACGAACGCGATTACCCTAAAACTTTTTTAGGGCAGATATTGGCGCCGTTTGATTCGCGTTAATACAAAAGGGCTACAACTTTAGTCTTCAGAAACTAAAATTCCACCATTAGTATATTCACGTTTACTTTCGATATACGGTAACAAGATTTTTAGATAATGTTCAACTACTGGGTCTTTTACAATTTCATACAACATTTCTAATTCAGAAATTAGACGCTGACTTTCAATATATGGAATCATCGTCTTCCCTTTTGGCTGTAATAATTTAATAGCTTGAAAATCATATGCTCTACCAATGTAATAAAGTCTATATACGATTGCTATTGGAATCTCAACTCCTTGATTGTTAGAGGCTTCTGCTTGAGCTGTAGATTTAAAAAGCACTTTTCTGGTTGATTTATAAGCCTCCAAAGTTAATAACTTTTCAAAAGGTTTTGTTCTTGGTAAATACATAAACTCTCCAGAAATTAATTGCAATATTCAGTTCAAGAAAGTTAATAACTGTTAGCCATCGCCATCAATCTAGCCACACGCTCCTCAGTCTGCGGATGCGTACTAAACAAACCCTTTAAACCTGCACCAGAAAGTGGGTTAATAATCATCATCTGGCCAGTTTCAGGGTGTGCTTCTGCGGTTTCGTTTGGAATTTGATGCGCGTAGTTGTGAATTTTTTCTAGCGCGCTGGCTAAGGCTTTTGGGTCTTTGCTAATTTCTGCGCCCATTCTGTCGGCTTCAAATTCGCGGCCGCGTGAGATTGCCATTTGAATCAAGCTGGCAGCAAGTGGTGCTAAAAACATCATTAAGATGCCGATAATCGGGCTGCCGCGTTCGCCGTCACTATTACGATTACCACCAAAAAACATGCCAAATTGCGCAATAGAGGCAATTGCACCTGCCATGGTGGCAGAAATGGTAGAAATTAGCGTATCGCGATGCTTAACATGCGCCAGCTCATGCGCCATTACGCCGCGCAATTCACGTTCATTTAATACTTGCATAATGCCAGTAGTTGCTGCCACCGCAGCGTTTTCAGGATTGCGCCCTGTGGCAAATGCGTTGGGTTGATTTTCGTTCATCACATATACTTTTGGCATGGGCAATTCAGCGTTTTGCGCCAATTCTTTCACCATATTGTAGTAATTGCGAAATTGGCCGTTGCCATAATTATTGTCAGGCGACACTTCTTGCGCGCCATACATTTTAAGCACGGCTTTGTCACTAAACCAATACGCGTAAACATTCATGCCAGCAGCAAATAAAAGCGCAATCAGCATGCCAGTTCCACCGCCAAATGCTGCGCCGACTGTGCCAAATAAGGCGACAATTGCTGCCATTAAGATAGAAGTTTTTAACCAATTACCGAACATCAGAATCTCCTAACGATTACTAATATGTTTATTAGAATGATGCTATGAATATGATGCTAATGTAGTTTAAATTCAAGACTTAACCCTCAAAATCAGCTAAAAAAATCGCCCAATTTAACTTGCTGGCTTTGCACAAATTGCTGTGCCGTTTGGCGTTTACCGCCTGGCATTTGCAGCTCATGGATTTGCAGAATGCTCTGTCCGCAAGCGACATCAATGTGCGGATTTAACCCAATAATTTGCCCAAAATTTATGGTTAAGTCTGGCTTTAATAACTCTTGTGCTACAGCACTGGCAAACCAAATGCGGCAAGTTTCACCTTTAAATTGCGCAGTTGCTACAGGGAACGGATTAAAAGCGCGCACTTGGCGTGAAATCTCAATCGCGCTTTTAGACCAATCAATTGCCGCTTCAGATTTTTCTAATTTGTGCGCGTAAGTGACCAAACTCTCATCTTGAGTTGTGCTACTTAACACTTTATTTTCGACCAAATCTTGCATGGTTTTCACCATTAAGTCTGCACCGATTTTGGCCAATTTATCGTGCAGGCTTTGCGTAGTATCGTTATCAGTAATCGGCACCACCCCTTTGCTAATCATCGCGCCTGCATCTAGCGCAGGCACCACTTCCATAATCGTTACGCCAGTTTCACAATCGCCAGCCAATAACGCACGATGAATTGGCGCCGCGCCACGCCAACGCGGCAATAATGAGGCGTGAATATTGTAACAACCTAGCTTGGGCATATTTAAAACGGTGGTAGGAATAATCAAGCCGTAAGCGGCCACTATCATTACATCGGCATGCGTTGCAGCAATTTCTGCCTGCACTTCAGCTGGCTTAAGCGATTGTGGCTGGAAAACGGGCAAATTGTGTTGCAATGCCAATTGCTTAACTGGGCTGGCTTTCAGCTGCATGCCACGTCCAGCAGGACGATCTGGCTGAGTTAATACCATCACAATTTCATGCCCCGCGGCAATTAAAGCAGCAAGCGCGGGGACTGCGAATTCAGGCGTGCCTGCAAAAATAATGCGCATATTAATAATTGTTGCGCGTAATTTCGCGTGCGTGTTTAAGCATTCTGGTTTTAATGCGGGTGCGTTTTAAAGGTGACAAATACTCTACAAACACTTTGCCCAATAAGTGATCCATTTCATGCTGAATACAAACACTTAATAAACCTTCTGTGTCTAATTTAAAGGGTTTTCCCTGTTTATCTAATGCTTCAACCGTGATTTTTTCTGCGCGTGTTACGCTCTCGTAAACACCAGGCACGGACAAGCAACCCTCTTCGTAATCTTGCAAACCACTTTTTGCCACGATTTTAGGGTTAATAAACACTTGCAAATTGTTTTGCTCTTTGCTGGTGTCAATCACAATCAATTGAATGTGTTGATTCACTTGGGTTGCCGCCAAGCCAATACCAGGCGCGTCATACATTGTTTGTGCCATATCATCGATTAATCGGCGAATTTCAGCGTTCACTTCTTTGATAGGTTTAGCCACCGTGTGCAAGCGCGGGTCAGGGTAATTGAGTATATTCAGTAGTGCCATAGTCGTTAAATTTTAAAAGTGTTGTCTTATATCAACAACCAGCTTTGTAAAAAACTTTCATTTTTGCAAAAAAGCTTGATTGTTGAATGAATTACGTGATAAATTTAATGCAATTTCGCGAATGCTAAACCTTATTTTTAGCCGCTTTTTGACCGAGGTCATGCAATGAATAAACGCATTATAACGCTGCTAGTACTTGCTTGCTTAAGCTTGCATGTAAATGCTGATGAAATTCAGCTACAAAAAAACCATCCAGAGCGTCATGTGGTAGTAAAAGGTGACACTTTGTGGGGTATTTCAGGCAGATTTTTAAAAGATCCATGGCAGTGGCCAAAAGTGTGGCGCATGAACCGCGATCAAATCAAAAACCCACATTTAATTTATCCTGGTGATGTTGTGGTGCTAGACACCAGCAGCGGCTCACCGCAGTTAAAATTATTGCATGAAACGGTCACTTTAGAGCCTGGCGTGCGTATAGAGTCGTTAGAAAAAGAAGCAATTTTTACCATTGCACCCAATATTATTGGCCCGTTTTTAAGTCAACCTTTGTTGATTGAAAACGGTAAATTAGATGTAGCGCCGCGTATTATCGCGGGTCAAGAAAATCGTGTTGTACTAAGCCCAGGCACGCGCATTTACATTAACGGGATTAAAGAGGGCCAGGGCACACACTGGAATATTTATCGCCCTGGTGAGCTGTTAAGAGACCCAGATACAGCAGAAGTGCTGGGTACAGAAGCGATTTATTTAGGAGATGTGGATATTGCGCGCTATGGCGAACCTGCGACTGGTGACATTGTGCGCGCTAAGGAAGAAATTTTTACCAAAGATAGATTGGTTGTTTCGCCTGATGAATTTAAAAGTAGCTTTGTGCCACATGCGCCAGAAACGCAAATTTCAGGCCGTATTATGCGCATATATGGCGGCGTTGCAGAGGGCGGCCCTAACACTGTTGTATCAATTAATCGTGGTAAAAGTGATGGCTTAGAAGAAGGCCATGTGTTGGCAATCAGCCGATACGGCCGTGTGATTAGAGATCCTGAATATAAGGAATCATCATCAAATAAAGCGGTAGCCGAAGAGAAGAAATTAAAAGAGCTAAATTTTGATGTGAAAACAGATGCTGACGGTAAAAAGATTGTGAATTTTGAGAAGGCGCCCGCTCAAACCAAGCTAGTGCTTAAACCAGGCGATGTAAAGTTGCCAGATGAGCGCGTTGGTTTAATGATGGTTTTTAGAACATTTGATCGCGTATCTTATGCGCTAATTATGAATACCACAGATGCAATTTATACAGCAGATTCTGTTCACACACCTTAAGATATTATAAAAATATGATGCAAAACAAAGCCAACATTGAAGATTCTGATGTTGCGCTTTGGGTTTCACTCAGTCAAACAATCGGTTTGGGCAATGCTGGCATTTATCAGCTATTGACTAAATTTGGTTCGCCAGAGGCTATTTACAGCGCAAAAAGCCATCAACTGCGAGAAGTGGTTGACGAACTTATTGCGCAAAAAATACTAAATGGTGTTCAGACCGATGTCATTAAGCCAACACTCGACTGGCTAAAAAAAGACAATACACATATTGTGACATTGGCTGACAAAGCTTATCCACAAGCATTGTTAGAAATTAGTAATCCACCAATATTATTGTATGCACTAGGTCATTTGCAGTGGCTCAACCACCCTAGTATTGCCATGGTTGGTAGTCGAAGTAGCACGCCACAAGGCGAGAAAAATGCAGAAGATTTTGCAGAAAGCTTATGCAACAGCGGCCTGTGTGTGGTGAGCGGAATGGCATTAGGTATTGATGGGGCAGCACATCGCGGTACATTCAAAAGTAATGGCGCAACGATTGCAGTAGTGGGTACTGGGTTGGATATTGTTTATCCAGCAAGGCATCGCGATTTAGCACATAAAATTGCTGAGCGCGGTCTGATTATTTCTGAATTTGCATTAGGCACACCATCAAAAGCGCAAAACTTTCCTAGACGAAATCGGATTATTAGTGGCCTAAGTTTAGGCTGTTTGGTTGTTGAAGCAAATATAGACAGCGGTTCACTGATTACTGCACGTTTGGCGATTGAGCAGGGCCGTGAAGTTTTTGCAATACCAGGTTCCATTCATTCGCCCGTTGCCAAAGGTTGCCATCAGTTGATTAAGCAGGGTGCAAAGCTAGTTGAAAACACTGCAGATATATTAGAAGAATTAAAAAATATGCTGCCTAACATTAGCCCATTGGGGCTAATGGGCGAAGTAGAGGTGAATGGGTCAGAGCCCAATCCAGTACTGGCTTACATGGGATTTGACCCTGTTGATTTTGAAACAGTATTAACGGTTTCTGGATTGACTACAGAACAGCTTTCAGCCATGCTTATGATGATGGAGCTAAAAGGCGAAATCACAGCCTTGAACGGTGGCAAATATCAACGACTCATTTAATAAGAATATTTTGAAATGTCAGCTGTAAACAGATTCCAAATTGTGCTTAGGAGATGCTATGTTTGAAGTATTGGTGTTCATGTTTGAAAATTATTTTGCGCACCACACAATGCCAGATATTGATGTGATGGAACAGGAATTATCAGCTGCTGGATTTGAAAAAACGGATATTAATGGCGCGTTTGATTGGTATCAAGAAATGAAATATCAATTAACTCAGCCAGAACTGAGCTATTCGCATGAATATTCTGGTATGCGCATATTTTCAGATAATGAAATTAAAAAAATCAATACTGAAAGCATTGGTTTTATTTTGTTTTTACAACAAGCCAAAGTGATTAACGACATGGAGCGCGATTTAATTGTGGATCGCGCCATGGCTTTAAAACAAGAAGTGATTACCGTAGAAGAAATGCGTTGGATTTCGATGATTGCCTTGTGGAATGAAGGCCGCGAAAAAGACTACTTATTCGTGGAAGATGCTTTTTTTAATCCACGCGGATTAACGGTTCACTAGTTTGTAAAAAAATGGCGCTTAAATCTAAGCGCCATTCCCATTTTTAAATCTGTCAGCTATTTAGTTTTCAGACTATTTAATCTCTAAATTATCAATAATTTTTGAAATGGTGCCTGCTTGGTTGAGCGTGTAGAAGTGCAAGCTAGGCACACCCCAAGCTAGTAAAGTCTCACACAATTCGCTTACCACATCCACACCTAGAGCACGTAATGATGGTAAATCGTCTGCATACGCTTCCAACCTTAAACGCAACCAACGGGGTATTTCTGCGCCACATACGCCTGAAAAGCGGGCTAATTGCGTGTAGTTGTATATAGGCATAATGCCAGGCACGATTGGTATGGTAATTCCATCTGCTTCGCACTCATCAATAAATCTAAAGTAAGCATCCGCATTGTAAAAGTATTGCGTAATGGCCGAATCGGCACCTGCTTCTACTTTGCGTTTAAAATTAGCCATATCTTTGGCGGCAGATAGTGCTTCTGGATGAAACTCTGGATAAGCGGCGACTTCTAAATGAAACCAATCACCCGTTTCTTGGCGAATAAAGCTCACCAACTCATTGGCGTATTTAAAATCGCCCACACTTACTTCGCCTGATGGCACATCACCACGCAATGTGACTAAACGCTTAATGCCTTTGGCTTGATAAGCACTTAATAATTCGCGAATTTCTTCTTTGCTAGATGAGATGCACGAAATATGCGGTGCGGCTTGGTAACCTTCTGCTTGAATTTCAAATACAGTTTCTTTGGTGCGGTCAGTTGTAGACCCGCCTGCGCCAAAGGTCACTGAAAAAAATTCAGGATTATATTGCGCAAGTTGTGCACGTGTTTCACGCAAATTGGCGATGCCATCTGCGGTTTTTGGTGGAAAAAACTCAAAACTTAACGGTAAATTTTGCTTCATTTTTAGTGTTAACTTCTATTTTTTATCAACTACAATTGCGCTTAATATCCACGAAATAATGCTGTAAACAATCGCGCCAATAATCCCAGCGGTAACAGTTTTTACATCAAAGCCTTGCAAAAAATAACCCGCCAACCAAAATAGCAGACCGTTAATCACAAATATAAATAAACCCAGCGTGATAATCGTCACTGGCAGCGTGAGAATTAATAAAATCGGTTTAATCAGTATATTAGCCAAACCAATAACCGCTGCCGCGATTAAGGCAGACATAAAGCTAGACACATGAATGCCAGGTACAAGATACGCCACAGCCAATAAAGCTAGCGCGCTTAACAACCATCCAATCAACAATTTCATGTGTCTGCTCCCAAATTAAAGATTAATAACGATAAGTTTCTGGCTTAAATGGGCCGTCTTGCGACACGCCAATGTAAGCCGCTTGCGTTTCAGATAAGCGCGTCAACTGTGCGTTTAATTTTTTCAATTGCAACACGGCTACTTTTTCATCCAAATGCTTAGGCAAAGTATAAACGCCAACTGGATATTTTGCTTGCTGAGTAAACAACTCAATTTGCGCAATGGTTTGATTGGCAAAGCTAGAGCTCATCACATAGCTTGGGTGGCCTGTACCGCAACCTAAATTCACCAAACGGCCTTTGGCTAACAGAATAATCTTTTTACCATTAGGGAAAATCACGTGGTCGACTTGTGGCTTGATCTCATCCCACTCATATTTTTCAAGTGAAGCAACATCAATTTCGTTATCAAAGTGGCCAATATTACACACAATCGCTTGGTCTTTCATTTTCGCCATATGGTCATGGGTAATTACATGATAGTTACCAGTGGCCGTTACAAAAATATCAGCGTGTTCCGCAGCGTAATCCATTGTGACTACGCGGTAGCCTTCCATTGCAGCTTGCAATGCGCAAATTGGATCAATTTCGGTTACCCAAACTTGTGCTGAAAGCGCACGTAAAGCTTGTGCAGAACCTTTACCCACATCACCGTAACCTGCTACTACAGCTACTTTGCCTGCAATCATCACGTCGGTTGCGCGTTTGATCGCATCCACTAAACTTTCACGGCAGCCATATAAGTTATCAAATTTTGATTTAGTAACAGAATCGTTTACGTTAATTGCTGGGAAAGCCAATTTGCCTTCTTTGTGCATTTGATACAAACGATGCACGCCAGTAGTAGTTTCTTCTGTTACGCCAATGATTTTGCTTAAGCGTGTTGAATACCAAGTTGGGTCAACTTTTAATTTTTCTTTAATCGCGTCAAATAAGCAGATTTCTTCTTCTGATGTTGGGTTAGCAACTACCGATAAATCTTTTTCAGCGCGCGTACCTAGATGTAAAAGCAATGTTGCATCGCCACCGTCATCTAAAATCATATTGGTATAGCCGCCGTCAGCCCACTCAAAAATACGGTGTGTGTAATCCCAGTATTCAGTCAATGTTTCGCCTTTAATGGCAAAAACAGGCGTACCGCCAGCCGCAATCGCAGCCGCCGCGTGGTCTTGTGTTGAATAGATGTTACATGATGCCCAACGCACTTCTGCGCCTAAATCTTTCAGCGTTTCAATTAATACCGCTGTTTGAATGGTCATGTGTAGAGAGCCAGTAATGCGCGCACCTTTTAATGGTTGCGCAAGTGCAAACTCTTCACGAATCGCCATTAAGCCTGGCATTTCGGTTTCGGCAATGGCAATTTCTTTACGGCCAAAAGTCGCTAAATTGATATCAGCAACAATGTAATCTTTGAATGTTAAATCAGTCACGGTATTCATCGTTTTTCCTTAAACAATAATGAAGTTTGGCGACCAGAAGGGATGAATTAAGAGAGACATTAACTTTGTCCACCTGCATCCCGTGTCTGGCACGGTTAGGTGAACGCCGTTTACAATAATGATAAAAACTTTACCAATATTGCTAACCGAGCCTAGGGTTTACATCGTTTTGATATTTCAAAACTAACGTAACCTCGCAACGTTCCTCGGTTATGAATTACAAAAAATCGAATTATAATGAAATCATGGTTTTTGTAAAGCCATGATTTCATTATGTTTGCTACATATTAAGACTTATAAACCTGCCGCGGCTTTCAGTGCAGCTGCTTTATCAGTCGCCTCCCAAGTAAACTCAGGCTCATCGCGGCCAAAGTGGCCATAAGCTGCTGTTTTTGTGTAAATTGGACGTAATAAGTTCAACATTTTTACAATGCCTTTTGGGCGCAGGTCAAAATGCTCACGCACTAATTGCGTCAATACTTCGTTTGAAACTTTACCTGTGCCATACGTTTCAACCATTACAGAAGTCGGTTGCGCCACGCCAATGGCGTAACTCACTTGCACTAAACAACGTGATGCTAAACCAGCCGCCACAATATTTTTCGCCACATAGCGGCCAGCATAAGCGGCGCTACGATCTACTTTTGAAGGGTCTTTACCTGAAAAAGCACCGCCGCCATGAGGGGCTGCGCCGCCGTAGGTATCTACAATAATTTTACGGCCTGTTAAGCCGCAATCGCCTTGTGGGCCGCCGATAACAAAGCGACCTGTTGGGTTCACTAGAAACTTAATATCACCTTTAATCAACTCTTTAGGCAACATTGGTTTAATAATTTCTTCAATTGTTGCTTCGCGAATATCTTCTAAGCTGATATCGGGTGAGTGTTGTGTAGAAACCAAAACTGTATCGATTTTGTATGGTTTACCATCCACATATTGCACAGTTACTTGGCTTTTCGCGTCTGGACGCAACCATGGCAAGCGGCCATCTTTGCGCAGTGCGGCTTGGCGTTCCATTAAACGGTGGCTTAGCCAGATTGGCAATGGCATTAATTGTGGTGTTTCATCCACTGCATAACCAAACATTAAACCTTGGTCGCCCGCGCCTTGGTCTAGCGGGTCATCTTGCGCGCCATCTACACCTTGTGCGATATCTGGCGATTGTTTGTCGTAAGCCACTAATACGGCACAACCTTTGTAGTCGATGCCGTATTCTGTGTTGTCATAACCAATACGTTTAATCGCATCACGCGCGACTTTAATATAGTCTACATTGGCTGTTGTGGTGATTTCGCCTGCTAATACGACTAAGCCGGTATTCGCCAAGGTCTCCGCAGCTACGCGTGCGGTGGGGTCTTGTTCTAAAATTGCATCTAAAATGCTGTCTGAAACTTGATCTGCTAATTTGTCTGGATGACCTTCAGAAACTGATTCTGAAGTAAAAAGAAATTCGTTCATTTATATGCGCCTTGAAAACTTTAATATTGATAAAAGAAAAAAACAATATCGACTAAAGGCTAAAGCAAATATTGTTAATCACTGTTGAGTTGCGAATTGTACACGGTTAACCACTTGTAAACACTCAAATTTGGTAGAATAAACGCTACTAATTGAGGTAAAAATGCAGCTTAAGTTCACAAAAATGCAAGGCGCTGGTAACGATTTCGTCATGATTGACGGCTTTACGGAAAATATCGCCCTTAATGCAGACCAAATTAAAAAAATTGCAAACCGCTATTTCGGCGTTGGTTGCGATCAATTACTCATGGTTGAAAAAAGTATAGCGGCAGATGTGGATTTTAAATATCGCATTTTTAATGCGGACGGCGGCGAGGTGGAGCAGTGTGGTAATGGCGCACGTTGTTTTGCACGCTTCGTTTTTGAAAAAGACTTAACCTCTAAAACTGACATAAAAGTTGAAACCGCCAGCGGCGTTATTGTGTTGCAATTGCAAGCGGACGGACAAGTAACGGTGAATATGGGCGCGCCTATTTTTGAGCCAGCGCTTATTCCATTTAATGCACCACATCAGCAAGCACAATATAGTTTGCAATTGCAGTCAGAAGCCATCACGATTTCCGCCGTTTCAATGGGTAATCCGCACGCGGTTACGTTGGTGAGTGATGTGGAAACCGCAAATGTGCTGCGATTAGGGTCGCAAATAGAATCGCACATAGATTTTCCGCAACGCGTAAATGCAGGATTTATGCAGATCGTGAATCTGCATGAAATCAATCTGCGCGTTTATGAGCGCGGCAGTGGTGAAACACTTTCTTGCGGCACGGGCGCTTGTGCCGCGGCAGTAAGCGGTATGCAATTAGGGCTTTTGCAATCGCCTGTTTTGGTGAGTACGCGTGGCGGACAGCTGAGTATCGCTTGGGCGGGAGAAGCGTCCCCTGTGATGATGACAGGGCCTGCAGAGTTTGTGTTTGAAGGTCAGATTGAGATTTGATGCATCATTTTTGATTCAAATAACTGGTTAACTTAGGGAATAATAATGTCGGAAGTCATGTGCTTAGATGAAATTAAAGCGTATTTAAAAAATCACCCTGAATTTTTTGAAGAAAACGCCGCTTTGTTGGCAGATATTCACTTACCTAGCCCACACGGGGGCGGCACAATCTCATTGGCGGAACGTCAGCAATTGGCGCAGCGCGATAAAATTACCGCGCTTGAGAGTCGATTTTCTGAGTTGGTTGTAAATGCGCAGCAAAACGACAGCACGGCTAATAAAATGCATGCGCTTAATCTGCGTTTGCATCAGGCTAAAAGTTTTGATTCAATTGAGCAATTAATTAGCCACGATTTACCCGAAATGTTTGATTTAAGTGATACGTGCTTGCGCATTTGGGTACAACCATTGGAGCAATCTAGCCAAGCTAACTTGGTGTTTAGCGAAATATCAGAAGTTGCCAAAACTTGGGTGGCATCTCGCACGCAGCCATATTGTGGCAAACCACCTGCTATTGTGGGTGAGGATTGGTTTATAGAGCCTGCGGCATCATTGGCGATTATTGGCTTGCATCAGCCCAATTTGTTTGGTTTTCTAGCGCTGGCCAGTGATAGCGATAGTCGATTTTATGAGGAGATGGGCACAGACTTTTTAAACAAAATGAGTGAGCTCATTAGCGCAGCACTATCGCGACATTTGGCGCTGCCTTAATTGGTCAAAGCAGCTTGCCAAAAGACAACATGTCAGCCGATTCTTCAGCAGATAGCTTAATCGCCAAATATCTGGAATTTTTAAGTTTTGAACGGCGCTTAAGCCCGCTGACCTGCAAGAATTACGCAAGAGATTTGACACAGCTTGTGCAATTAAGTGATCAATTAAGTTTAAATGATCTGCAAAACACCCACATAAGGCGTTTTGTGGCTGGTCTTCACGGCAAAGGCTTGGGTGGAAAAAGTATAGCGCGGTTGTTATCTTGTTGGCGCGGTTTTTTTAACTATTTAATACAGCAACATAGCTACACGCAAAACCCAGTATTGGGTTTGCGCGCACCTAAATCGCCACAAACTTTGCCGCACGCACTTTCTATAGAGCAAACCATTAAGTTGGTGGATATTAAAGAAGATGACCTATTAAGTTTGCGCGACCATGCTATTTTAGAATTGTTTTATTCGTCTGGATTGCGTTTAAGCGAATTGGTGAATCTAAACATAGGCGCGCTGGATTTTACAGAGGGTACAGTAACCGTTACTGGTAAAGGCAACAAGACAAGAATCGTACCGCTCGGAGAGTTTGCTATAAAAGCTATTCGACAATGGTTAAGCATGCGGCCAGATGACGCATCCTTAAATATTAATCAGCAAGATAAGCCCGTATTTGTTGGCAAACAGGGCAAGCGATTAACCCCTAGAAATGTGCAATATCGCATCAAAGAGTGGGCGATTAAGCAGGGCATTCACACTTCAGTGCATCCGCATATGTTGCGGCACAGCTTTGCGTCGCATGTGTTGCAATCAAGCGGCGATTTACGCGCGGTGCAAGAAATGCTGGGCCATGCCAATATTAGTACCACGCAAGTGTATACGCATTTAGATTTTCAGCATTTGAGTAAGGTGTACGATAATGCACATCCAAGAGCAAAAAAGTTAACGTTTAGATAAAATATTGTGGAATGAATCACTCTTGAGGCGTTGCCGCTTCCTGAAATTTGTGCGTTATAATTTGGACATTAGTTATTTTAGATAGGGTATCTATCTAAAATAACTAATGTCCAAATGTAATGACTAAGAGTTATCAATAACGAGATGTGTTAAGAAAAGTATTTTTCAAACAAATATGGGGCTGAAAAATTAAATTTATGTACTAAGAACGCTAAGTAGACAAATATATGCGGAGTAACTTTTTTGATTTTTTCAGGTTGATGCAGACTTATGAAAATTATAATTAATGGCATAAAGTTAAGTGAGTACAAAAAAGGACTGTCACCATAAACTAGATGTAAGATTAATTCAAAACTAATAAAGATAAGAATTGAAAAGCTGACAGTAGTTTTGTATTTTGATTTGATAAATGCAAATAAAGAAGTTACATACATTATCCCTATGCTGACAAGCGTTAAAGCAGTAAATAACATTACTTTTTTGGAAGAAAAAAACTCAACACTGAAAAACCTATTCCATAATTGCCAAGTAGTTACAGGTAGACTAATTTCATTATTTAGTGGAACAACGAAGCCAGAAAAAAGAAAGTCAAACAATTTAAACGGAATTGATATTGTTTCTGCAAACATAAATTTCAATTCTTCTCCATGCGAAAATAAGTTGAAAAAATATTCTGAGGTCGGGTATATATTCCGTTGAATTATTGAAATCATAACTGAGACTGTTATGAAGTAAACAAGTATTCTAATAATTAACTTAATCTTTTTATGCTCTAGAACTAAATATGCCAAACCTAAGAACAAATTAGTAATTGTTCCAGCTAAAGTAGCTAGTAAAATAGTTTCCGTTCTTATTTTCAACTCCATTAAGTTTATTGCAACCATTAAGGTAAAGAAACTGAACAAAAAAGTTTCTGGTATTACTGACCAAACATGTAATGACATTGTAGATAAAATTAAACTCAATGAAGCGAAAGACTGTAAAACGCTGGTATTTTTATAAATAAACAGCCAAAAAAGAAAAGTTCCCAGAGTTCCAAAAACCATTTTGTAAACTGGAAAACCTAAATTCTTATAACCAAAGTAAGTAGGTATTTTAGAAACTGAAACGGCTACAAGAGAAAAATATGGATGAACTTTGTTTCTGTAATGACTCGCACCATCGTCATTTAAATTGTTAACAACTCTGGATACATCCGATCCAAAATACAAATCGAAAGTTTCTGATATGTTAATAGGGTTATC
>JAKFVB010000010.1 GCA_021732405.1 Methylotenera sp. | reverse complement strand
ATTTAACTGGTTTTATTGGTTAACTTTTAAAATGCAGGTTATTTTAGGGTTAAGTATTTAAGGCTGGTTTAATTAAAGCAATTATTTATAACGAGTTTTTTAAGGAGTAAGTTATGTTACAAAACAATCAAAAAGGTTTTACCTTGCTAGAGTTATTGGTGGTGATTACATTGCTAGCCACACTTTCAGTAGGTGCTTTAGTGGCGTATGAAGGCATTGGCGAAAACGCATCAAACGTAGCCGCAGCAAACAATATTAAAGTAGCAGATAGCTCAATCCGTGCTTACCGCGCCATTGAAAACGTTTACCCAAACCAATGGGATAACTTGGCAAACGTTGATGGTTTATCAGTAGGCGGCGCTCAAGATGTTTTAGCTGATGCAACAGCAGCGTTCTTCGGTCAATGGACTGCTACTACAGCTGACACGGTAACCGCAGCTGTTGCAAGTTCATTAAACGCAGTTGGCGTAAATGAGTTTCAAACGTTAACAAGCGCTGCAACTATCAATTTAGCGCAAGTTTCTCCAAACGAAGCGTTTAACGAAAGCGCACCAGGCGTAAGTACTCCTGCTGATGAGTTAGAGTTTGAATTTGGCCCAACAGGGGCATTGTCAGCTGTTAACTACGATAACACTGCACAAGCAACTTGGTCTATTTCAGTTGTGCCTTCTGGTGGTAACAACCAAACCTGTACAGCTAGCGGTGGCGCATTCAATGCACCATTCGTAGGTGCTACTTTAACAAATAATACACGTTTGAATCGCATTAACGATAACTTAGATGACGACGCTTGTAACTTGGTAATCGCAGTTGGTTTCGGTAAAGACGTTCCCGGTACAACACTAGAGAGCCGTGTTGCAATCAGCACTGCTCCTACTTATACAAACGGTAATATCATTAACCCATCTACTAACTATGCACGCTTTATGGCATTGTTCCATGTTGCTTCAGATGAAGACCAAAACGGCACTGTTGAAGTTGGTGAAGTGTTCCCAAGAGCGCGTTTATTAGCTGTTGTTGATACAGAAGGCCGCAATATTGATACATCAATTGCTGGTGCTTTTGCATCAAACTAAGTTCGGTAACTTAACCCATTCAATACCTTTAAATTATTGGATGTTGGTTTAAAAAATGGGGCGAGGCTTGCAAAAAGCTTCGTCCCTTTTGTTGTTTATATCAAATAATAATCGCAAAAAATGCGATAAAAAGTTGGCTAAGTTTTAAAAAATTGATGCATAAATTGGGTTAAGTCAGCGGGTTAATTAAGCCAATTGAATGCGTAATCAATATTAATTGCTGGGGGTAGGAGATGCTTTGGAATATTCAGCCAAATTTTTTGAAGGCAAAGGCTTTGTGCGCCCTGTCAAATGCAAAAATGTTGCCTGAGCGTTCTGCAAGCACAATGCTAAAACCGCTTTACAACAGGCGTTTAGCCGTTAAACCATCATGTAAACAATCATACGGATTTACTTTGCTAGAGTTGCTGGCAGTGATTACTTTGCTAGGATTATTAGCGGTGGTTGCTGTGACCTCATTAGATGGTGTAGAAGATGATTCCAGTATTCGCATTACCAAAATTGAAATGAGCGAGCTTCGTAATGCCTTGCGCCAATTTAAGCGCGATGTAAGGCATTTTCCAGATGAAACTTCTTCTCCCTCTACTTATGATGAAGAAAACCGAGTAAAGCTACTTGTGCAGTGCAGTAGTGATATTGCAACTAATCCCGATAATTTTGATGCTGGTTGTAACACTTGGAGCACAGATACTGCGCGGGGCTGGAACGGCCCTTATGTGCTATCCGAAGGCATTGCCGATAGCTGGGGCACGCCTTACCGTTTGAGTTATGAAGATTTACAGCCACGCATCGTTAGCCACGGCGCCAACAAGCAATATGAAGGCGTAAACACCATGGATAGATGTTTGCCAAATGGCGTTAGTAGTGATGACATTGTGTTGTGTTTATTAAAATGAGTATGCGCATGAACAATCACAAGCCAATCAATCTTGCTCAAACCAAGCAAACACAACAGGGTTTTACCTTGGTGGAATTATTGCTGGTTATTTTAGTGTTAAGTAGTTTGGCCTTAGCCACTACTTTTTTAGTGGACGGCATTGGCAACCAAAGCCGTTTTGATGAAACCAAAACCCGCTTGCAACAAATTCGCCAAGCCATTATTGGCGATACCAGACGTACTTTAAATGGTCAGCCAGAGTTACGTGGCTATGTGGCCGATATGGGGCGCTTGCCAGTTGATTTGACAGAGTTGATTGAAATAGGCGGACAGGATGCTTGGGGTTTAAGCGCGGTGATTGCATCTGATTTATCGCCAGTGGTCACTATTTCGTTAAACGCAGGCTGGCGCGGCCCCTATTTAGATACTTTGCCAGATAGCGATGGCACGCGCAGATTTAGAGATGGCTGGGGAAATGGCGATTTATCAAGTGTTAACTATGGCTGGTCATTTGGCGTAGATATTAGTGGTGTTTCTGGCATAACGGTACAAAGTTATGGCGCAGATGGACTATCAGGCGTAACAACACCTGGCGCAGTATTTGAAGAAGATTATCCTGCCACAGGCAATTTGATTGAGCCAAACGATTACGTAGTTTCTCTGGCGAATATCAACGTGCAATTAGACCAGCCAATCACGGTTGCACCAAGCGAAGACTTGGTATTGAGACTTTATCGCATTGTGGATGGTGCGATTGAAGACCCAGCTTTAGAAAGTGCGGCAATTGCTGCTGCTGTTGGTCAACAAACCTTGACTTTTAATGTAACAGATGGATTGCCTCATTACATGGGTAACTATGCCGCAGTGTTGATATGCGATAACTCAGTGATTTACGACGGCGATTGCGCCGCACCACACATCAACACCCAACCTTATTACTTCACCCTAATCCCACGCGCGCAGTTACCGACTATCCCTTGGAATATTCAATGAATTTGAACTCTGTTTTAAAGCAGCTGCCATTTTTTGGTGATCAGTCATCCATATTGGTGTGCGAAACCGATGCTTTTGCCTTAAATGCAGTGGTGGTAAGTCGGCATAACAAGCAACTTAAGGTGGATTTTTCTGCAAAATCTGAAGCGCTAGATTATCAACAAGCCATAAAAGAGGTGCTGACACGCCTGCGCGAGCAAGGCTGGCAAGGGCGCGAGGCAGTTTTGCTAACGCCTGCGGTGCTATCTGCCATGGTTGAGTTGCCAATTTCACATCAGCAAGTGCGCAGCCCTTTGCAAATGCAAGAGCTAATTCGCTGGGAGCTGGATCCTTTGCTGATTCAGTATGCGGTCACTTGGTCTATTGGGCAGCTATTACTCACTAAAGGCTATCTCACAGAAACACAAGTGGCCGATGTGCTTGCGCAGCAGCAAGGCAAAACTAAATCAGGATTGGGCAGTGGGCATGGCGCAATGTATTCGTTTAAGCGGTTTGGTGAATTTGCAGTGGATTTAGGCTATGTAAGCCAAGCGCAGGTGGATGAGTGCGTGGCAAGGCAAGCTTGGTTGCGCGCAGATGGCGATGATATTTTATGTGGCTGGGCTGCGCAAAATAATCAGCAAAAGCCTGAACATGCGCAAGCAGATACTGCAAACGCTGCTTGGTTGGTGAGCGGTGCTAATACCAACTTGGTCCGCCAGTGGGAGGCTGCATTTTTAAGCCATAAAATTGAGTTAAGTCGTGTGTTTCCGCTAGTGGGTTGCGCTGCCGCCTTAATGCCTGCAAAAGACTCTGTTTTATTATTAGAATCTGCACATGGTTTGCAAGCGGTATTGCGTTTGCAGGCTGGCGTAGTAAACGCAATTGATACTCAAAAACGCCCCGCTATGAGTGTGCTAGATAGCTGCCTTGAGAGCTATCACCACTTAATTACGCCAGAAATTGAGCAGCTTTGGGTTGCGGCGCAAGATAATAATCAGGAATCAGCCCAGCAAATTAGTCAACAATTAGCCGCTATGATTGGGCGCGAAACGTTTACTGTGCCATTAATTAACGCGCAACTTTCGGCAGGTATGCAGGGCGTGGCGCAGCATGTGTTACTTGATAAAAGCCAATCGCCTATTGCGGGTGTTTTGGTGCAAGGCCCTAAACCATCTTTATTTAAAAGGGTTGAGGTACGTGCTATTGCGGCAGGCTTGGCCTTTTTACTGCTAATTGGCGGGCTGGAGGCAGCGCTATTTGTGCGCGGCCAACTGGTGCAAAACGAACACACTAAAATCGCGGCGCAGAAAAAAGACTTTGATGCGATTGTGGCAAAAGCACAAGCAAAAGTAGATGCGGTAAACAAAGTGAAAGAAGAAATTAAAACTAAAAATGCATCATTAACCAGTTTAAATGAGCGGTTTGATTTTTTTGCATCAGAACTACCAACCCGTGCCGATTTTGTTAAAAAGTTACTGGATAACTTAAGTATCGCAGTCACAGATGAAGTGGTGATTAATTCGGTTGAAGAGACGGCAAAGTTGGGTATTCGGTTCTCTGCATGGGCCTTAACCGAAAAATCGGCACAACAATTTATTCAAACCTACAAAAATTCCATGGCGCCTCTGGGTATGGAGTTGCAAGACCCAATAGTGCGCGCGCAAGTCGGGCGCTTGGGATTATTTGGTTACGACATTCAATTTAGGCTGTTAAGCGTAAGCGAGACGCCTGAAAATAAGCCAGCTACCGCAACCCCGCCAGCAGGAAAGCCCGTATAGAAATGATGAATTTAAGCAAAATGACACTGCGCGAGCAGGTATTAGTGTTGGTTACCGTGGTGATTATTGTGGGCGGCCTATATGGCGGTTTGCGCTTTTACCCTGCATATAAAGCGATTGGTGAAACCAAAAAAAATACCGAAATGATGGATGCCGCGATGAAATCTACCAAGGTGCCAGAAGAGCCTTTTGACGACACGATCACACTGAATAAAGAGCTAAAAGAATTAGATATTGAGCTATCTGATGCCACCGCATTAATGGCTGATATGGAGGCACGATTATCACCGCCTGACGACACCACCTTAGTGCGGCTGGCTATTTCAGACGCGGCGCGCAATGCCTATGTGCGTATTAATACCAATGAAGAATATCGTGTGACTGTGCCGCCTCCAGTTGCTCCAGCTGGTAGTGCCGCGGCATCAGCTACTGCACAACCACAGAAAAGACAAGGAGATGCTGCCAAGCGCCGTGCACGTAATGCCAGACGCGCTGCAGGAGTAAATAGTGCGGCATTAACCGTCAACCAAGTAAGCCCAGAACTAGCAACACCACTGATTAAAAAAATGGCGATTAATGGTCCAATGGAGCGCCCCATGCAACGGCTTGTGATGGAAGGCACTTATGCAGGCATGATGCGATTTATTGAAGAATTAAAGCGCATGGAAATGATGGTGACGATTGTGCAGTTTCAAATGACACCAACCCCACAGGCGCCACCGCCTGGCCTAAATCAACGTTTATCTGCCACTTTAGTATTGGCGCTTTAATGATTAGTACAGTAGCGATTGGGCTTAAAACTTAATGCTTAAAAATACGCAAAAAACTGGCCGGCCACGCACGCACCTAAAGGCGAGATATGGCAATTAGTGTAGAGCAGCTAATTGATGCATCGCTTCGCCAACACTTAATAGAGGGCGAGGTGTTAGCGAAATTGCGTATTGATGCAAGACGCAATCGTAGTGACATTTTGGAGGTCATCGCAGCACATTACCGCTTGCCTGTTTCGGCTTTTTATCAAGCAGCCGCAGAGTTGCGCGGTTTGTCGTTTGTAAACCCAATTAACTTAACACCACCAGCCAGCTTATTAAAACGCGTTCCGCAAGCGTTGGCTAGGCGCAAGTTAGTATTGCCTGTTGCAGAAACCGACGATTGGGTGCAAGTAGCCACGGCCGACCCAGATGACAGGGCGACATTAGATGCGTTGCAGCGTTTACTCAACAAGCCTGTGCAAGCGGTGGTGGCAGAGCCAAGCAGCTTAAATGTGGCGTTGAATCGCCATTTAAACGGCGCGCCGCAATCAGGTATTGCAGCAACAGTAGAAACCGATTTAATCGCGATGCTGGATAATATTTTGAAAGAAGCTTACTTGCGCCGCGCTTCAGATATTCACTTAGCGCAAGAAGAATCTGGCCTGCGCGTGCGTTTAAGAGTAGATGGCAAATTGCAGGATTACCATACCGATGCCGATGGTATTGTGGCTAATGGATTGATTTCGCGCGTAAAAGTGTTGGCAAATTTAGATATTGCCGAACAGCGTGAACCGCAAGATGGCGGCATGAGCTACCGTTTAGCCGCGCCGATTGATACCGAATTTAATATCCGCGTTGCCACTGCGCCAACAAGATTAGGCGAGCGCGTCACCATGCGTTTGCTGGGGCAAGAGGCGCAAAATCTAACCCTGCCATTATTGGGCATGGCAGAAAAAGATATGCTGCATTTTAGAAAAGCCATTCGCAAACCATTCGGCATGATTTTACTAACAGGGCCAACTGGTAGCGGAAAATCCACTACTTTATTTGCCGCGCTGCAAGAGATTAACAATCCAGAACTGAATATCATGACGGTAGAAAACCCGATTGAATATGTGATGGATGGTATTTCGCAAATTCAAACAGGCCCAAAAGTCACTTTTGCAGGCGCACTACGTTCACTATTACGGCACGACCCAGATGTGCTGATGGTGGGTGAGATTCGGGATGAAGAAACCGCCGATGTTGCACTAAAAGCCGCCATGACAGGCCATTTAGTCTTTTCTACTTTGCACACCAACACAGCCGTAGGAACGATATCACGTTTGGCAGATATTGGCTGTGAGCCTTATTTAATCGGCTCTACCATGAATGCAGTGATTGCACAGCGATTGGTGCGAAAACTATGCCCACATTGCAGAAAGCCGCGCACTGCTAGCGCGGATGAAGCGATGCAATTAGGCCAAGAAGGCAAACAAATCACGGTATACGAGCCAGTAGGTTGTGCCGCTTGCCAAGGCAAAGGCTACAGAGGCCGCTTGGGCCTATATGAAACGCTATGGTTTGATGAAAGTTTATCCCGAATGGTATCAAAAGCCACCGGTGAAGAAGAATTAGAGGCTTACGCTGTTTCATCGGGTAATTTAAATCGTATGTGGGATGACGGCACAGTAAAAGTGTTGGCAGGCAGTACTTCTTTATCAGAGCTGCAAAATGTGGCCATTAAAAAGCATTAAGTAGAGCCAGCATATGCCAACCTTTCAATATAAAGCGCTCAATAATTTAGGTAAAGAAATCAAAGGTAGTGCCGATGCCAGTGATGCGCGCACCGCGATTGCCAATTTGCGCCAGCAAAATATTTTTGTATTAGAAATTGAGCAAGATACAGACAAAAAAGCAGGTTTAAGCAAGGAACTAGATTTGAGTAGCTTAACCGAGTGGCGCTCAGTTTCTACTCAAGAGTTGATTTTCTTTTTTAAACAGCAAACCTTTATGTTACGCGCTGGCTTGCCTGTTTTACAGGCCTTGCAATTAGGCCGTACGCAGGCTAGCGGCAGGCTAGGACGCGTGATTGATAGGATGATTGCAGATATTGAAAATGGCTTTCCGCTATCGCAAGCAGTGGCTAGAAACCCAAAAGTGTTTCCGCCACTTGCTGTGAGTTTGATTAGCGCAGGTGAAAATACAGGTGAGCTAGATTTGGTGATGGATAGGCTGGCAGACCATTTAGAGAAAAAAGCCGCTTTAAAAACCCAAACCATTAACGCCATGATTTACCCAATTATTGTAGTGTTGGCGGCAATTGGCGTGTTTATCTTTTTGGTGATTAAGATTATTCCTGCTTTTGCTAAATTTTTTGCAGGTAAAGGCCGTGGCTTGCCGCCGTCTACCCAGTTTTTGGTGGATTTATCTGCATTTTTTGTGAGCTACGGCTTGTATATTTTGGCAATTATTATCGTCATCATCATCAGCTTGGTCTTGATGTATCAAACCAAAGAAGGTCGCTATAAACTACACAACCTGCTGTTGCGTTTGCCAGTATTGGGTAAGTTAATGACAGTGGCCGCCATGGCGCAGTTAACGTGGTCACTTTCGATGATGTTACGTAGTGGCTTAACAGCGTTGGATGCCTTAAAAATTACCGCAAAAGTGATTCGTAACCGTGTGATTTCCGATAAAACCTATGCTGCATCTGATCAAATTTTAGCAGGCAAAGATTTAGCCAGCAGCCTGCAACATCCGCGTATCCCCACCATTGTGACGCAAATGATTGCCGTCGGTGAGCGCACGGGTACGTTAGATAACGTGTTGCATCAATTGGGCGATTATTACGAAGAGCGTTTGCAATTGGGTATTCGCCGCCTAAGTGCCATGGTAGAACCCGCGCTGATATTGGTGATTGGCGGTATGGTTGGTTTTGTGTATTACGCATTTTTTCAAGCACTGTTTGCATTGGCAAAGGTATAAGTATGAAGATGATTTTGGTGGCTAAGATATTCTTAATATGCGTATGGATGTGCGCGCTATCTGCACAAGCGGGGGGCGTCATCAATAGTCCTAATACATCAAACTACGGTGCATCGTTGCAAAATTTATCAGAGCCGCCATCGCCGCGCGACCCATTCACCACCAGCGAGCGCATGTATGCAGAGGTGGGCAACCAATCAGCCAATTTAGCCAATAACGGGCAGGGTTTTGTGGCAGGTTTTGGTGCGCAGAATGTGCCCAGAATGCGCTTAAAAGGCTTTGTGAATCGGGGTGCTAAAAAAATTGTGGCCTTGCTAGAAGTAGACGGTGCAGGCGTATTTTTGGTGAGCGAAGGTGACGAAATTGGCTTGCAATCGATAGGCCAAAATGGCGTGATTAAAGTGATTAAGGTCGATACAAACGGCGTGCGCGTGCAAACCGGGCAAGTGAATCAGGTGATTATCGTGCGCTAAAGCGCACATAGTTAACAACTATTTTGGTGTGAATTAAAAGTAATGTTGAGGTTAAGTAAATGAAACAAATAAAGCAGTTAAGCAAGAGTGAAAAAAAGGATTTTGGCAGTCACTTTTTATGCGCAATTACATTGATGTTGCCCTTAACGGTAATCCCCGCCGAAAAGCCACCAGCTACCGAAACGCTATCCCCAAATGAGCAAATTATCGCTTTAGACCCAGCTGCGCCAGCAATTAAGCCAGCCAATAATCGCGAAAATATCATCATCGGCAAGCTGGATTTTAAGCAGGCCAGAATTTCAGATGTGATGCGCGCTCTATCCGATGTTTCTAACTTAAATATTGTGGCTACCGAAACTGCTGCCAAAAAAGAAATTTCTATTTTTTTGCAAAATATTTCGGTTAAGGATGCATTAGAGCTGATTAGTAAAACCACTGGCCTCTGGTATCGGCAAGACAGCAAAAATCAGTCTTACAGGGTCATGACGACTGAAGAGTATCAGAACGATTTAGTGATTTATCGCGATGACGTCACCAAAGTATTTAATATTTTCCATCCCAATCCCATCATTATTGCGACAGCCATACGCGATTTGTATCCAAACCGCGTGCTATTAAGCTTGGGTGTTGAAGACCCAACCACAATAGGAGGTGCAGGCGCAGGCGGCGGAGGTATTGGTGGTGGTGCAGCGGGTGCTGCTGGCATTACTTCACGCGCAGGTGGTGGCTTAGGTGGCGCCATAGGTGGTGGCTTTGGCGGCAGGCAAAATAATAATAATAACCGACAGGGAGGTGCTTTTGGTGGTGGCATAGGCGGAGTGGGCGGTATTGGCGGCGCTGGCGGATTTAATCAAAACGAAAATACTGTGCAAATTACTGAGAGATTATCTGCAGAAAAATTGGGCAGAATAGACGCAGATATTGAGCAAAAGGGCACTGGCGGCACACTACCGACCGATGCGCTTAAAGGCTTCAACCAAACACAGCAGCCCATCTACGTGACACTGAATCGCGAGCATAACTTAATGTTGGTGCGCACCAGTGATGTACTAACGCTTAATGATATATCTGCGTTGGTAAAAGAGATGGATAGGCCTACGCCACAAGTGTTACTTGAAATGAAAATCTTATCATTAGAGGTGGGCGACCGATACAGGCAATCTTTTGATTTGGATTACGCCCCAAATTCCACACCAGTAACAGGTCCACCAGCTTTTAATGACCCAACAACACCATCAACAGGCATCCGCAATATATTAGGTTTGGGTAACTTTGCTTTAGAGGGCGGCACTTTTGTTTATCAGTTTTTAAATGACAGAATTCGCGCACGCATTCAGTTGCTGCAAGAAGACAACAAAATTAACACATTAAGCTCCCCTATTTTGCTGGCAACCAATAACAGGCCTGCCCGCGTTTTTGTGGGTACAGAGCAAGTGATTACTACTGGTTTTGATGCGGTTGCAGGCGCTACTAATGGATTAGCAGTAGGGCAGCCCGCTATTATTCCAGTCACCGAAATTCGTAATATTGGTAACACTTTACAAATTTTGCCAAAAATCAATGCAGATGGCACTGTCACCTTGCTCATTCAGCAAGATGCATCAACTTTACTCAGAGCTTCTAGCATTATTCCAGTGCCAATCGGCACAACTGTCGTCAATCTGCCGGTTGACTCTGTGCGCACATCTAATATTCAAGGCACAGTGGTGGCTAAAGATAACCTGACTATCGCGATTGGTGGCTTGATTGATAACAGTACTAGCAATGTAGTGCAAAGTGTCCCATTGCTAGGTTCTGTGCCACTCTTGGGTAACTTATTTAAACGTATTGTTGAAGAAAAAACCCAACGTGAACTGATTTTATTGGTCACACCGCATATCGTCACCGCGCCATCAAACGGCGAAGAGGTCACTTTGGATGCGATGAGTGAGATATCTCAGCAAGAATTTTAGCCTGCAACTTTTTGTACTAATTAAAGATTAAAGGAACACACATGAAATTTACCTATTTATTTAGCCTGTTAGCGGCTTTAAGTTTAGCTGGATGCGTTACAAATATTCCACAAGCAGAGAATTTCCCCGCATCTCAACAGAAAAAAGCCGTTGCTGTACAGCACTGGGGTGTTATTGCAGGCGATGCAATTGCACAAACAAAGCTTTCATTAGCTAAACAAAATATTAGTAAAAATAGCCCACTATTTGTGGCGGACAACAACAAAACTGACTTTAGCCGCGCTTTTCGCAAATATATGATTGCAGGCTTAATTGATGATGGGTTCGTGGTTTCTGCCAAAAAAGAAGGCGCAATTGAAATTGATTATGAAGCACAAGTCATTCGTCATGCAGGAGCGTTTGATCCATTGGCTTTTGGCTATAAGCCTGGCTTTGCGACTGCTGGCGTGGCAGGTTTTTGGGTACTACGTGATGCATTAAAATCCTTTTCATTTTCCAGCGCAGGCGTCGGGTCTTTAGCAGTTGCAGGCGCATACGATGTTTATAAAGCTAAAAATCCAGGTGAAACACCTGTTGAATTGTTAATTAGCACATCGATTATCGAACGTGACCGATATGTGATGTTAAATGCCGATGCTTACTATATTGAAAAGGGCGAAGCATTGCTGTTTGAAGAATGCAAAAGTAAAAACAAGCGTAAATGCGGTTAACTAACTGTTTTTATTTACTTTTTTGTGAATTTTTTTAATTCTATCTAAGCAAGAAAATATGCAATCATCTGCCTGGGCGTTTAAATGCGCAGTTTTAATACCTAGTTTTCATGTGTACAATACAAAAATTATTTAGGTATTGTTATGAAAAATTATTCAGATATAGAAGCAACCGATTTAGCGCAATTAGTCACACAGCCCAAAGTTGTTTTAGTCGATGTTCGCAATGATGATGAAGTGGCACGCGGCATTATTCCTGGCGCTATTCACATTCAACTATCCATGTTGCCAGTAGAATACGAAAAGCTGGTTAACGCCAATACCGTTGTGTTTTATTGCCACAGTGGTGTGCGCTCTGCACATGCGGCCGATTTTGCCACCAGCAAAGGTTTAAGGAATGTGTTCAATTTAGTGGGCGGTGTGCTGGCTTGGGGTAAAGCTGGTTACACGTTTAGCGTAAAAAATAAGCGTTAATTCATGATGTAATCATTGAAATAGGGATGTAAAAATGGACTTTGATAAAGAATTAGATGCGCGTAATTTGAATTGCCCTTTACCGATTTTGCGTTGTAAAAAAGGGTTAAGTGAGATTGAGCCTGCACAAATCTTAAAAATCATGGCGACTGACCCAGGTTCGGTTAAAGATTTTCAGGCTTTTTGCAAACAAACTGGGCACGAATTGCTGGCGCAAGATGAAGCAGAAAGCGTTTTTACGTTTTATATTAAAAAACGCGCAAATTAAATTTACTAATTAAACTTAATAGTTAAATTTAACCAATTAAATTAAAATGGCCAAAAAACTTGCCTTAATTGCGTCAAAAGGTTCGCTAGATTGGGCTTATCCGCCTTTTATTCTGGCTTCTACCGCCGCAGCATTGGATTACGAAGTAAGCATCTTTTTTACGTTTTATGGCTTAACACTGCTTAAAAAAGATTTAAGCGATTTAAAAGTGTCACCGCTGGGCAATCCCGCTATGCCAATGCCTGTTCCTATGCCAAATTTTGTGCAAATGTTACCAGGCATGGAAAGCATGGCCACTATGATGATGAAGCAAAAAATCGCCAGCAAAGGCGTGGCTAGCATTGAGGATTTGCGTAGTGCCTGTATTGAAGCGGGCGTTAAGCTGATTGCCTGCCAAATGACGGTAGATTTATTTGATTTTAAAAAGACTGATTTTATTGACGAAATTGAGTTTGGTGGCGCCGCAACGTTTTTTGAATTTGCAGGCGAATCAGACGTGAATTTGTTTATTTAATTTTTGCAACGCTAGCTTGCAGAATCTACTTCTTTAAGCGCGGTAACAAACGCTTCAATATCCCACTCGCAACCGCCACAGCCCGTTTTAATGCCTGTGCGCTGTGAAATGCTATCAATATCTAAACCCTGCTTGTACAAATCATAAATCTTGCCGCGCGTAGTGCCGCTGCAACTACACATCACTTCATTGGCAGGGTCTTCATTGGTGCTTTTTTCGCTCTCTGCGGACATTTAAATTTTAGCCACTTGCAAGTGGTTAAGTTAACCCAATTTAGCGAGCTGATTTTGCAATTTTTCAGCGTTCGTACTAAACTCCGCCACGCGTGCTTTTTCTTGCTCAACTACCGCAGCGGGTGCGCGTGCTACAAAGCTTTCGTTATTAAGCTTGCTATTGGCTTTGCTAATCTCGGCTTGTAAGCGGGTGATTTCTTTACTCAAACGCTCTTTTTCTGCCGCAACGTCAATTTCTACTTTCAACATCAATTTAAAGTCATTCACCAGCATTACAGGCGCATCGGCTTCTGGCAATTCTGCCACAATCGAAACATCTTCTAGTTTGGCTAAGGCTTTTAGATAGGGTGCGTAAGCAGATAACTGCTCTGCATTGCCAGATGCAATTAGAGGCACTCTGCTAGCTGGTGAAATACCCATTTCGCCACGTAAGCTACGGCAAGCATCTACAGATTGCTTCAGTTGTGCAACCCATGCCTCCGATACTTCGTCCAGCTTATTCGGCTGCGATATTGGATAGGCTTCCAGCATAATACTTGGCCCAGTTCTGCCACTAATTGGGCCGATAGTTGCCCAAATTTCTTCGGTAATAAACGGCATAATTGGGTGTACCAACCTTAATATTGTTTCCAGCACGCGAATCAATGTTCTGCGTGTACCGCGTTGTGATGATTCGTTGCCAGTCTGAATTTGCACTTTTGCTAATTCTAAATACCAATCGCAGTATTCATCCCATACAAATTCATACATGGCTTTTGCAGCAAGGTCAAAACGATAATCGGTAAAAGCACGTTCTACTTCCGCCTCAGTGCGCTGTAATTGGCTGACAATCCAGCGGTCGGCAGGGGAGAAGAATAAATGGCCTTCTGGCTTGGTTTTGCAGTCTTCTAAGCCGCAATCTTTCAAGCTACCGTCTTCATTTTGTACGTTCATCAAAACAAAACGTGTGGCATTCCATAATTTATTACAGAAGTTTCGGTAGCCATCGCAACGTTGTAAATCAAACTTAATGTCACGACCAGGACTGGCTAAGGCTGCGAAAGTAAAACGCAGCGCATCCGTTCCGTATGCGGCAATGCCATCAGGGAATTCTTTACGGGTGCGTTTCTCGATTTTTTCTGCATCTTTGGGATTCATCAAACCAGTGGTGCGTTTTTTGATTAAATCATCCAAACCGATACCATCGATTAAATCAATCGGGTCTAAAACATTACCCTTAGATTTACTCATCTTTTGGCCCTCCGCATCACGAATCAAGCCATGCACATACACATGCTTAAACGGAATTTGGCCAGTGATGTGTTTAGTCATCATCACCATGCGTGCCACCCAAAAGAAGATAATATCGAAGCCAGTAACCAACACACTAGACGGCAAGAATTGCTTAAGCGCCTGATTTTGTGCGTCAATCGCGGCATCGCCTGTCCAGTCTAAGGTAGAGAACGGCCATAGAGCAGATGAATACCAAGTATCCAGTACATCGTTATCGCGTTTTAAATTGCCAGTGTAGCCATCTTTGGCGGCGATAATTTTTGCCTCCGCCTCATCGTGAGCCACGTAGACTTTACCATCATCTGTGTACCAAGCAGGAATTTGATGCCCCCACCAAAGCTGGCGTGAAATACACCAATCTTGAATATTATTCAGCCATTGGTTATAGGTGTTTACCCAATTATCGGGGTAAAACTTAATTTCACCATTTGCTACTACGTCTAAGGCTTTTTCGGTAATACTTTTGCCGTCCGTTGTTGGTTTGGTCATTGCCACAAACCATTGGTCGGTAAGCATTGGCTCAATTACCACATTAGTGCGGTCACCGCGTGGTACTTTGAGTTTATGCTTGTCGGTTTTAACTAGGTAGCCGCCAGTTTCTAAATAGGTAACGACTTGTTTACGCGCAGCAAAACGTTCCATGCCAATCAGGTTTTTAGGCAAGTCGATTGACTCTTTGGCTGAACCATCGGCGGCCCAAACCTCTGCGGTAGCAGGTACAAAGCCTTCAAGATTCAGAATCACAATTTTGTCTAAACCTTGACGCTGGCCAACCATATTATCGTTAAAATCATGCGCAGGCGTGACTTTTACGCAGCCTGTGCCAAACTCTTTATCCACATAATCATCCGCAATAATCGGAATTTCGCGACCGCAAAGTGGCAGTTTTACAAACTTACCCACAAGATGGTTATAGCGCTCATCATCAGGATTAATCATCACAGCGACGTCGCCCAGCATGGTTTCTGGGCGAGTAGTTGCCACTTCTAAATGCGTTAATCCTTTGACTAAGTCTGGCTCAACCAATGAATAGTTGATATGCCACATAAAGCCATCTTCTTCTTCCTGCACCACTTCTAAATCCGAAACGGCTGTGCCAAGCTTCACATCCCAGTTCACCAAACGCTTGCCGCGGTAAATCAGGCCTTCGTTATACAAGCGCACAAATGATTCCGTCACTGTTTTGTTAAGCGCAGGGTCCATCGTAAAGCGTTCGCGCGACCAATCAGGACTTGTACCAAGCCTGCGCATTTGTTTAGTGATGGTGCCGCCAGAATATTCTTTCCATTCCCACACTTTTTCTAAGAATTTTTCGCGACCTAAATCGTGACGGCTAATGCCTTGCGCGTCTAATTGGCGTTCTACTACGATTTGTGTGGCGATGCCAGCATGGTCAGTGCCAGGTTGCCATAGCGTGTTCGCGCCGCGCATACGGTGATAGCGTGTTAGCGCATCCATTAAGGTTTGGTTAAAGCCATGCCCCATATGTAGCGTGCCGGTGACGTTTGGCGGGGGCAACAAAATACAGAAATTGTCGTTAACGTCTGGGTTTAAACCCGCCGCGTAATAGCCTTTGCTCTCCCAAAAAGCATACCATTGGCTTTCAATGGCCTTGGGGTCAAAGGATTTAGCGAGTTCTTTATGTGATGTGTTTTGCATGGTTGTGTGCACTTTATGTTGGGCTCTATTTTATCATAGGCGAACCAAACTCATTGCTGCATGCAGAGATGAAAATTACTAAAAAATTTTATGCTAAATTAAAAAAGGTATTGTTGTTGATTTAAGGTTGACGATAATGCTCGCCCAACAAATCTGGGCCGACTTTTTCCCAATAGCGCGAGAAGCGTTTGAGACGTTTTTCACTAATTTCAACAGTTGTGAATTTCACTTCTGGTTGCCAAGTCGTATTGAAAGGCTCAAGCAAAGCTCTAAGTTGCCTGTTGGGCGTTTGTTGCGTAATTACTTGGCCCACACCACGCTCTTTTAATACTGTGGGCGTGTCACCCATCCATACTTCAACATCTTGCAATTCGCTTAAACAATCGGCCACAAACTGGATGCGCTTAAGTGGCCATCTGCCATGCAATAAATCATCAAATACAAATATTTTTGGCATGGGTTTATGCATTAAGGGGTGCGCGGCAGACAGCATTTCATCGTGCACAAAAATCGCAACGGCTTGATGTGTAGACATGGCCACTTTTAATGGAATGCTGACTTTGTGCTTTTTAGCGGGTGCGGGTGTGAGATTGGCAAATAATTTATCATTAAGTGCTTCATAAGTGTCATCAAACGGGCAGGTGATTTTGCAATTTGCGCAGTATTTTTCGCCTGTATAGCGCGCTAAATTTTCTTTATTGAAATAATACGGTTTTGAGCTAAATAGCGAGGCAACCCATTGCCACGATAAATGATTAGAGGCTTTATCGCCATCTAGTAGATGATGCTCAAACCAGTCTGCCGCTTCGCGCCAATCTACTTTTAGCCAATGCACAACATACGCCGCAAACCACATACGTGCATGGTTGTGCACATAACCATATTGCGTTAAATCACGAATAAAGCCATCCATACAGGGCAAGCCAGTAATGCCTTGGCGAATAAAATCAGGCATTAATTTGTCGCCTAAAGCGACTTTTGGGTCTTCAATATCGCTAAAGATACCATCGCCCATTTCGTACCAAACATGACGCCAGTAATCGCGCCAAGCGAGTTCAAACACAAATTTTTCTGCATGCTCGCCAAAGCGCTCTTGTGCGCTATCAGACGCTTCTTTTAGTGTTAAACAGCCATGCCGAAAAAAAGGCGAAAGTTTGGTGACTGCGCCGTTAAGAAAGTTACGGTTACGGTTATAAGCCACCGCATCCATGCTATTTAAGCGTTTAAGTGCTTCATGCCGTCCGCCGCGCCATTCGTCACCTAAAAATGAACCAATGGCAGAAGGAAACATGCGCCGAATGTATTGTAGGCGTTCAGCACGATCAGCTGGAATTGTAAGTTTGGTAGCCTGCGCCATTAAAAAAGTTCTTGTTGTGAGTTTTTTAGTTTTGCTAGTGTACTCTTTTTTTGGCGTTTTTTTGCGACTAATTCTTGTCCTGTTGCGTCACGCGCACTGCCCAGCATGCCTTTGCGTGAAGCATGCTTTTTAATAATCGCTTGTGTTTCATCAAACGCGCCTGCTTGTTTACGTGCTTGCGAAATTTTCGCTCTGGCTTCACGCATGGCAATTGCGATGTCCAGTAGAGGCGCAGGATAATGTTTTTCCAGTTCACAACCATATTTTTTTTGCAGGTTTTTGGGCATTAAGTAAGGCTCAAAAATCCAAGAATCCGGCACATTTTTAAGCGCAGGCAACCAGTGGCGCACAAATGCGCCTGTTGGGTCTTGATTCTGCGCCTGTTTAATAGGGCTATAGATGCGCAAAGTGTTAATGCCCGTTGTGCCGCTTTGCATTTGGGTTTGCGCCCAGTGAATACCAGGCTCGTAATCTAAAAATTCGCGCGCTAAATGCAAGCCTGTTTCGCGCCAGTGCAGCCAATACAAATAGCTGGCGGTGCTCATCAACATGGCGCGCATACGAAAATTAATCCAGCCCGTTTCACGCAACATCGCCATGCAGGCGTCAATCAGCGGCCAGCCTGTTTCGCCTTTACTCCAAGCGGCAAGACGCCTCTGTGATTCGGCATGCACAAGCGTTTCATCACGCATGCCGTCATGGGCATGATGCAGATTTTCAAATTCCATTTCGGGTTCAGATTCCAGCTTTTGCATAAAATGGCAATGCCAATGCAAGCGGCTTTCAAAACCAATCAGCCCACCATTTAAATTTTTAGGGAATAAATGCGGTACTTGATTGGCCCAATCTCGGCGCTCTCTAGTGGCTTGCACCACTTCGCGCATGGATAAACAGCCATAGGCCAAATAAGGCGAAAGCCGGGAGCCAGCGGTGACAGCGGTTAACGGGCTTGAAATGCCGCCCCTAAACTTAGCGGCACGTCCATCTAAAAAACTATCAAAAAATGCCAAGCCATGGCTGCGTCCACCACGTTGCCGTCTGGGTTTATCGTTACCTTTTGCCTGTGGCGTATTGCCTGATAACAATATGATATTGGGCGCGGCTAGTGCAGATTGGGGCTTGGCAATAATGGGCGCGCACATGCGCGATTCCCAATGCTTATTCCAATAATTGCGGTTTGTTAAGCGGCGCACCACGCCGTTTTGTGGCGATTCTTGCCAGTTAACTTGCTGTGATTTGCACCATGCGCTCACAGCTTTATCCACCTCAAAACTGGCACCATTTCCTGTTTCTTCATGGCTATATAGGCCAGCAATCGGTATTTGGTTTTTAATACCTTGCAAGGTTTCAACAATACCCACAGGTGAAATCTGCAAATGCAAACCAATGCCTGCTAGCTCCTTTTTAAGCTCTGCTAAACATTCACGAATAAATTCCTGATGCTGCGCCACATAATCGTCACCTGCCCATTGACTGGGTTCCCAGCAATACAGCGGCAAAACATTGCCAGCCAAGCACGCTGCTTGAAGAGGCGCATGGTCATGTATACGCAAATCACGCTTGAACCAGACAATATGAAAAGGATTTTGCATTGAAATAATGGTTAAGTTGGATTCATAGGATTAGTACCAGCGAATTCCGTTCAAGTTAACCATGAAAACACATCAAAACCAAAAAGTGATACCATAAATGACATTTTACAGTCGTTTTCAAGGTTTAAATTTAA
This sequence comes from Methylotenera sp., assembly GCA_021732405.1. Classification (GTDB taxonomy): domain Bacteria; phylum Pseudomonadota; class Gammaproteobacteria; order Burkholderiales; family Methylophilaceae; genus Methylotenera_A. The sequence continues at coordinate 34,519 of JAKFVB010000010.1, read as the reverse complement.
AGGTGAGCACATGATTGATGCAATGTGGATGTGGGGCGTGCTTGGCTTGGTATTGCTGGTCATTGAAATGGCAACAGGCACTGTTTATGTGCTTTGGTTTGGCATTGCAGCTTTATGCGTGGCGATAGCCACTTGGGTTTTCCCAGCCATGCCAGCCGCCATGCAATTTGCCATCTTTGCCGCGTTATCGATTGGCTCATTGGCGATTTGGAAACTCAACTATAAAAAAACCGAAACGCATTCACGCGTGGGGCAAGCGCAAGGTGAAGAGATTGGCCGCCTGGGCATAGTGATTGCGGCTTGTAGCCCAAGCCAAAATGGCAAAATACAATTCACGCAAGGTTTAATGGGTAGCCGCGAATGGCCTGCAATTGCCGACACAACGATTTCAGAGGGCACACAAGCGCGTGTGGTGGCGGTAGAAGGCAACACATTACGCATTGAAGCAATATAATTTTATTTTACGGTTTAACTTTTAGGAAAAATCATCATGACCGAATTTAGTTTAATACTCATATTTTTAGTGGCAGTAGCCATTTTTAAAGGCGTACGCATTGTGCCGCAGGGCGAAGAGTGGCTAGTGGAAAGATTGGGTAAATTTGCTGGCGTATTAAGCCCAGGTTTGCATGTGATTAACCCGATTTTTACCAAAGTCAGCTATAAAGTCACTACCAAAGATATTATTTTAGAAATTCCACAGCAAGAAGTGATTACTGCCGATAACGCGGTGATTTTAGCCAATGCGGTAGCATTTATTAAAGTTTCTAATATTGAACGTGCCGTTTATGGCATTGAAAATTTCCGCGAGGCCATGCGTAATATGGTGCAAACCAACCTGCGCTCAATCATTGGTGGCATGGAATTAAACCATGCCTTAACATCACGCGACCGCATTAAAACAGAGCTTAAACAAGCGATTGCCGATGAAGCCTTGGATTGGGGTTTAACGGTTAAATCGGTTGAAATCCAAGATATTAAACCATCGCCAAACATGCAAGATGCCATGGAACGCCAAGCCGCGGCAGAACGTGAACGTGTGGCGGTGGTAACAGAGGCAGAGGGTGCAAAACAATCACTGATTTTGAATGCAGAAGCGCGCTTGGAAGCAGCTCGCAAAGATGCAGAGGCGCAAATGGTGGCGGCAAAAGCGTCGGCTGAATCAATTAAATTTATTACCGAAGCAGTTAAAGAAAATAACGCATCAGCCATGTTTTTATTGGGTGACCGTTACATTACATCAATGCAAAAAATCGCCGATTCTAACAATAGTAAAATCGTTATCATGCCAGGTGACTTGGTTGGTGCGGTTAAAAGCTTGATTGGCGGGAAGTAAACTAATGCAATAAATTGAGTGGTTAATCAGCAACTCAATCACCTAGTTTAAATGCAATTGCTAAGTTTATTTATAGTGAGAAAATCTTTCAAATTATCAAATACTTCAATCACCCATTTGGGCTACGCTTACATGACGCAAAACGTTAGGTAGTTATTTCAAATTCAATTACCATTTATGCATGAAATGTTCGTGCAGATTTATTTAAGTTGGTTAAATATCTTAGCCAAATAAAAATAAGGGGGTTTAGATGTTTTTAGTAAAATTATTTAGTTTTACCGTAATAATCACTTTTATTGCAGGTTGTTCAAAGCTTGATGATGGTTGCACAAGCATTGAAGCAAAAAAACTAGTATCAGATATTGTAGTGGAAGCTGCAGAAAAAACTTTAATAGCGCAAACAAATGAATCGGGCCAACTAATGTTTGACTCTGCCAAAGTTAGAGCGACATTGAGTTTATTTTCAGTGAATATAGATGATATTCGTACAACAAAAAACGATCCCAATAGCACTAAGAAGTTTTGTGCGGCTACTTTGAAAGTTTCCATTCCATCTGAAATTTTTAACGAGGTTATTAAAACCAGAGAAAAAATTAAAGCTGAAACTTTAGTTCAACATGCTTCAGGTCTAGGTTTTGAAAGTTCCGCAAACTCTTTTAATAAAAGTATTGAATATAATGTACAACCAACAGACGATAAAAAAAATGTATTCGTTGAATTAGAAGGGGCTACCAACTTGGCAAAATTGCTTGACGAAGTTGTAGCAACAGTCCTTATTAAGCCAATCATTGAAAATGCTGATGCGAGTAGAAAGCAGGCTGAAGCTGCACAGATGATGCAACAGGAAGAAGAAGCTGAACTTCAAGTTGTACAGCAACAAGAACTTGAGGAGCAACAGAATCAGCAAAAACAAGCAAATCTAGACCTTGTAAAAGAAAAAAACAATGTAGCTAGGCAGGGTATCAATGAGCTTTGGGGTTTAATGCCTGAGGCAAAAAAGAGTTTGTTATTAGATGAACAAAGGGCTTGGGTTAAGAAAAAAGAAATTGATTGCAAAGTAGAAGCTTCTACAACAACGACTGACCCTCTTGAAAAAGAAGTTGCTTTATTAAGTTGTGATACTAATCATACAATCCAAAGAATCGAGATGCTGAAGCAGCATCTTGGCGTTTAGTAGTTACATACTTTAATATCACGTTTGAAAGCGCCTACCATGATAGTAGGCGTTTTTAATTTTATAAGTTATGGTTGAGTTATCGCCCCCAATCGCCAGATTTCCCACCATGTTTTTCAATCAGCTTAATATCACCCATCGTCATGCCGCGGTCTACCGCTTTGCACATATCATAAATAGTCAGCAAACCTACGCTCACGGCGGTTAAGGCTTCCATTTCAACACCTGTTTGGCCTGTAGTTTCGCAGGTGGCAGTGCAGTTAATGCTATTAAGTGAAGCATTAATTTCAAAGCTTACAGCTACTTTTGTTAACGCAATTGGGTGACACAGCGGAATTAAATCCGCTGTTTTTTTGCTGGCTTGAATCGCAGCAATGCGCGCAATCCCCAGCACATCACCTTTTTTGGTATCGCCTTGTTGAATGTGCGCTAAGGTTGTCGCTAGCATGCTGATTGTGCCAGTGGCAATCGCCACGCGGCGCGTTATCGCTTTATCACCAACGTCAACCATATGCGCTTGTCCGCTGTTATCAAAGTGTGTAAGAGTTTGTTTAGGGTCGCTCATCAAATGTCCAAATTACTTTCTAAGTTTTTTTGCGTTTAAATTTTGTCATGTACCTTAATATTTTGTCATGAACTTAGCCATTAAAGGCATTATCATAACAAGTATGAAGTTAAAGTTATCATTGATTACACAAGCCGTTGCGATTGCAATGGCTATGTTCGCGCAAATGGTATTTGCAGAGCCTGCAAAACAGCCTGCTATTTCGGGCAAGCCTTACGAAAATAGTGGCACGCTGAATACCAAGTTACCAGATTCAGTCGGTGACCAAAATCTGCCAGATTTAGGCGATATTTCGCAAACTGTATTAAGCCCGCAGGATGAACAACTTATCGCTGAACAAATTTTGCGCGAAGTGGCTGTGAGTGATGAAGTATTGCAAGATGCAGAAGTCACCGATTATTTACAAGCCATTGGCCAAAAACTCGCGGCCAGTGGCCCAGATAAGCGCCAAACTTTTCATTTTTTTGCTGTTAAAGATAACAGCATTAATGCCTTTGCCATGCCGGGTGGCGTGATTGGTGTGCATACGGGATTAATTTTGGCATCTAATAGTGAATCTGAAATGGCTGGTGTGCTAGGCCACGAAATTGGCCATGTGACGCAGCGCCATTTGGCGCGCATGCTGGCTTCGCAAAAATACGATACCTTTAAAAATATTGCGGGTATTGCTTTGGCTTTATTGGTGGCGCGATCTAATCCACAGTTGGCTAGTGGCGCGTTAACCGCCTCAACTGCGGCAGGCGTGCAGCGCCAACTTGATTATACGCGCGAGCACGAACGCGAAGCGGACAGAGTTGGCTTAACTATATTAGACGCGGCAGGGTTTGATGTACGCGGTATGCCAGCATTTTTTACCACCTTGCAACGCGGCACCCGCTTTATAGAGGGCACAGCGCCCAGCTTTTTACGTACCCATCCATTAACCGTAGAGCGTATTGCCGATGTGTCTAATCGGATTGAAGGCATTCCTTACAGGCAAGTAGCGGACAGCTTGGATTTTAATTTAGTGAAAGCTAAATTACGCGCAAACAATGGTTTATCGCAAGCGGCGATTGAGCAGTTTCAAGAAAATATCAAAGAAAATCGATTTTCGAATGAAACGGCTGAGCATTATGGTTTAGCTGTGGCCATGTTGCGCAAAAATGATACAGCAGGCGCATTTAAGCAAGTTGAGTGGTTAAAAAGTCATGCAGATAAGCATCCATTGATTGAAAATTTATCTGCCAAAATAGAGGTGGCGCGTAATAACCCACAAGCTGCAGCTGCCCAATATGCGAAAGCGTTGCGCTTATTTCCTGATTATCGCGCCATTATTCATGGTTATGCAGATTATTATTTAGCGACTAACCAGCCCGACAAAGCGTTAAAACTAATTGCCGAAAAGCAGCCGTTATACCCAGAAGATCCTTATTTATACGAGATGATGGCGAAAGCTTATGCCGCAAAAGGCAAAGATTTATTGCGTTTTCAAGCGCAGGGTGAGGCGTATTACCGCAAATATAATTTAAACGGAGCGGTTGAGCAGCTAGATTTAGCGATTAAAGCAAAAGATGGTAATTTTTATGAGCAATCGATTGTAGAGGCGCGTTTAAAAGAGTTGCGCCGCCTGCAAGAAAATGAAAAGCTGGCGATTGAAAGGTTAAGTTAATGCAACGCAGGGACTTTTTAAAAATAGTATCAGGAGCATTATTGGCCTTGATTTTGCAGCCAATTGGCGTGCTTGCAGCCGTTTGGAATAAAGCGGCTTTTGAAGCAGTAAAAATCAATGACGCGAAAAACAATTTAACGATTGGGCAGGAAACACCAAGCAAAGACATTGATATTGTGGCACCAGACCGCGCAGAAAACGGCGCAATTGTACAAGTTGAAATCACCAGTCGCATACCCAATACCGAGGCGATTTCAGTGTTGGTAGAAAATAATCCAACCGCGTTAATTGGCCATTTTGTGTTTAGTAATGGTGCGTTGCCGCAATTAGTGACACGCATAAAAATGGCCGATACGTCAGATATAAAAGTAATCGTAAAAGCAGGCAATTCCTATTTTAGCGCCACAAAAAATGTGGTGGTGCTTGAAAACGGTTGTGGGTAAAGGAATCGCACATGGATAATATTAAAATGCGCGCCAAGCTAAGTGGTGACACAACAGAAGTTAAAATGATTATGAATCACCCCATGGAAACTGGGCGTAAAAAAGACGATTTCGGTCAGTTGATTCCTGCTTATTTTATTCAACTGGTAACTGCAAAACTTAACGATAAAATAGTACTAGAAATGCAGTGGGGCACTGGCATCTCAAAAAATCCATACCTGACTTTTTACCTAAAAGGCGCTGCGCTCAACGATAAAATCAGCGTTGATTGGGTGGATAGTTTAGGTAAAACAGGTAGTGGTGAAATAATGGTTGTGGCTGCTTAACGGTTAGGGAATAACAGTTGTAAAGAGATAAACACCAAATATCACCAGCAGTATCACACCCTGCAATACATTGGTGCGGCCAGTGGCTAACGAAATGGCATTTACAAACAAAGCCAACAGCAGTAATACGGTTGATTTCATATCAATACCTAATGTTAGCGTCCAGCCCGTGAGTAAAGAAAAAATCGCTACGGCAGGAATGGTTAAGCCAATGGTGGCAAGGGCTGAGCCCAACGCTAAATTCAGGCTGGTTTGAAACATATTTTTGCGCGCAGCGCGCACAGCGGCTAAGCCTTCTGGCAATAACACCACGCTGGCAATAATCACCCCTACTAATTGATGTGGCGCGTGGATTAAGACAACAAAACTTTCAATAGTAGGTGCTAATGATTTAGCTAAAAGCACCACCGCGCTCAGGCTAATTAAAAGTAATGCAGTGCTGATTAGTGTGTGTTTGCTATCAGCAGACGACGTATTCAAGATTGCGTGTTCTGCATCGCTATCAATCGCATCTAAAAAATAATTGCGATGCCGCACCACCTGCACAAAAACAAAAGTGCCATAAAGTGTTAATGATACCAACGCGATAAAAGCCAGTTGGCTAGTGCTGTAAACAGGGCCAGCTGTGGTGAGCGTGTAGTTTGGTAAAATAAGCGTTAGCACCACAATTGCTGCCAAAGTGCTGAGTGACACATTAGCGCCGTGTAATTTAAATACTTGCTCTTTGTACAGCATGCCACCTATTAGTAAGCACAAGCCCACAATGCCCGTTAAAATAATCATCACCGCTGCAAATACAGTGTCGCGCGCCAGCGCTGCCGTTTCTGGCCCGCCTGTTAGCATTAACGATAAAATCAATCCCACTTCAATAATGGTAATCGCGGTGGCTAATACTAGTGTGCCAAACGGTTCACCTAGTTTGTGGGCAATAGATTCAGCGTGATGCACACCTGCCAATACCGCGCCAATTAAGCTGATTGCCATTAATAGCGATTCAATGGCACCTAAATTTAGGCTTAACTGCGACAAGCCTAAAACAAGCCAAGCAAATATAGGCGTGACGATAGACCAAATTGAAATATTAAGGCTATTTTTCATATTTTTTCAATATCACTTATTCATTCATTGCTAGCATGACCGCTTCTGCCACCCTAATACCATCTACCCCTGCAGACAAAATGCCACCTGCATAACCTGCACCCTCGCCACACGGATACAAGCCTTTGGTGTTAATGCTTTGCAAGCTATCTTCATCACGTTTTATGCGGATTGGGCTGCTAGTGCGCGTTTCTACACCTGTTAACAAGCCATCGGCTAAATCATAACCTTTAATTTGCTTGGCAAACACAGGTATCGCTTCCCGAATCGCCTCAATCGCAAAAGCTGGCAGGCTGGACTCTAAATTAGTCAGATGCACGCCCGGTGTATAAGACGGCACTACTTCACCAAATTGTTCAGATGGCTTATTGGCTAAAAAGTCGCCAATCAATTGCGCAGGCGCCGCATAATTGCTGCCGCCCAACACATAAGCGTGGCTTTCAAGTTTGCGCTGTAATTCCATGCCAGCTAGTGGGTTGTTTGGGTAATCCACTTCAGGCGTAATACCCACCACAATACCTGCGTTGGCGTTACGTTCGTTGCGGCTGTATTGGCTCATGCCGTTGGTGACTACGCGGCCTTCTTCAGATGCTGCTGCCACCACGGTGCCACCTGGACACATGCAAAAACTGTACACGCTGCGGCCATTGCTGGCATGGTGCACCAATTTATACTCGGCCGCGCCCAGTTTGCTGATTAAATCTTCACTATAACTACTGCCATAACGCGCTCTATCAATCAGCGATTGTGGATGTTCAATGCGAAAGCCGATGGAAAACGGTTTGGCCTCAACAAAAATGCCTTTGCGATGCACCATTTCAAAGGTATCACGCGCGCTATGGCCGACTGCCAGCACCACATGATCGGCTGCAATATGTTCACCATTTGCCAGCACCACGCCTGTAATCGCGTTATTTTCAATTTCAATATCATCTACACGCGCGCCAAAACGAATCTCACCGCCCAAGGCAATAATGCTATTGCGCATGGTTTCTACCATGCCCACCAAGCGGAAGGTGCCGATATGCGGATGGCTGAGGTAAAGGATTTCTGGCGGCGCGCCAGCGGCTACAAACTCCTGCAAAACTTTGCGACCATAATGTTTGGGGTCTTTAATCTGGCTCCATAATTTACCATCCGAAAAAGTACCTGCGCCACCCTCACCAAATTGCACGTTGGATTCTGGGTTGAGCGTGCTTTTACGCCATAAACCCCATGTGTCTTTGGTGCGCTCCTTCACCGCTTTGCCGCGCTCTAGCACAATAGGTTTAAACCCTGCCTGCGCCAGAATTAGCGCGGCAAAAATGCCAGCAGGCCCAAAGCCAATCACAATAGGGCGATTTCTAAGCTGCGCTGGCGCGCTGGCGACAAATTGATAGCTGCTATCGGGCGTTAGTTTTACATGTGGGTCTTTTTTAAGTTTAGCTAATACTTTGGCCTCACCATTAATCATCACATCTAGCGAATACACCAGCAATATAGCATTGGATTTGCGCGCGTCTGTGCCGCGTTTAAAAATACTAAAGCTAAGTAAATCCGCCGCATTAATGGCCAGCTTTTTAATAACAGCCGCTCTTATTTCGGCATCGGTATGGCCTTCTTCGGCTGATGTAGCAAGCGGTAATTTGATTTCGGTTATGCGTAGCATGGTATAGGCTTAAAGTAACTTAACATGTGTTTTATCTTAATCGCGACTAATCGGTTAAATCTAGATTTAATTGTAATAATTTACGCAACATCGGCACCGTAATCGGTTTTTGCATGGTCAGTGACCATTCATCCAGCGCATCCAGCGTTGCCATCAATGTGGGTAAATCGCGGCGCAAATAACGCAGGCAATAATCCACTACTTCATCGGGTAATTTCATGCCGCGTTCAAAAGCATGCTGTTTAAGTGCGGTGGCTTTTTCCATATCATTTAATGGTTGTAACTGATACACCAAGCCCCAAGCCAAGCGCGTTGCAACATCATCACGCAGACCCATCTGCGTGGGCGCATGCAGGCCTGCGGTAATCATCCATTCGCCCACTTCTTTGCGCTGATTATATTGGTTAAATAAGTCAATTTGCGCATCGTTACCTAACAAGTGCACGTCATCAACCACGCTGGCGCCGATTGCCCTGCAAGCCTGCAGCAAATGACTCTTGCCAGAGCCAGATTCGCCCCACAGATAAATAAACTGGGGATTTTGGCCATTAGCCGCCGTTTGTAGGCTTGAAAGCGCTTCTGCATTGCGACCTACTACAAAATTTTGCAGGGTAGGTGGCGCGGCAGGTTTAATGTCTAATAGCAGTTGTTTCATGCAATATTTGCTTGAAAAATAGGGTTAAGTACGCAGTTAAGCAGGTTAGTTAAGTGATTTAAAGCTAGTTAAATTATTTAAGATAAGCGTCGCTGTCTAAATAGCTGTCTTTAGTGTGGCGCAGACCAACGGCGATTGCTGCACTGACTGGTAATGCCAGCAGTACGCCAACAAACCCAAATAATTGCCCGCCCGCCAGCAAAGCAAAAATCACCACAACTGGGTGCAAACCAATACGGTCACCCACCAATTTTGGTGTGATAAAGTTGCTTTCTACTAGCTGCCCAACACCAAATACCATTAAAACTGGGATTAACTGGCCGATACTGGTGAATTGTAATGCGCCTACTAACAATGCCAAGCCCATGCCAATTGCTGGGCCTAAGTAGGGTATAAAACCCAGCAAGCCTGCAATAATACCAATTGGTAACGCCATATCCAGCCCTGTCATCCAAAGGCCAACTGCATAAAACACGCTCATAATCACCATTACAGTAAATTGCCCGCGCAAAAATTCAGCCAGCATTTGGTCTATTTCTTGAGCGAGCTCAGTGGTTTTGCCCACAATATGACGTGGAATCAAATTGCCGATGCCTTTCATCAACTCATCCCAATCGCGCAACAGATAAAACAGCACTACTGGCAATAACAATATATTAGCAACTACGCCAATAAGCGCCATGCTATTGGTGCCAGCCGTTTTAAGCACATCACCTAATATGCCGCCTGCTGTTTTCCAGTTTTTGGTGATAATTTCTTGAATTTGCGCGCTATCAATCGCCAAACTAATGCCAAAGTGCTTTTGCAGAAAAGGCTCTGCCGTGGCGCGAATATTGGTAATTACGTTAGGTAATCGCTCAATAATGAGCAAAGATTCTTTTTGCAAAACAGGGATAATAATTAAAAGTAGCAAGGTAATGACGCCCATAATTGCCATCATCACTAGCACTGTTGCGGTTGTGCGGCCAAATTGATACTTTTTGTAACCAAGTACACTTAGCCTATCCACCAATGGGTCGCACATGTACGCCAAAATAGCTGCCGTTAAAAACGGGGTGAGCACTGGCAACAAAAAATACAGCAGCAGCAAAAAAACTGCGCTTAAAATTAACCAACGGTTATCTGCAACAATATTGCTGTCAGACAGTTTGTTGCGACTGTTTTTTGGTTGATTGGCCATGGTTAATTTGAATGGTTAAATTGAATAGTGAGTTAAAATGCGAGATAAGTTAAAATTATACTTAACTTGAATAAATACATTGCAATTAATTGAATCGAGAACAGTTTTGAATACCAATAATCCCACAAACTCTATTAGTTACCGCGACGCAGGCGTTGATATGGAAGCGGGCGATGCTTTAGTAGAGCAAATTAAGCCCTACGCTAAACGCACCATGCGCCCAGAAGTGTTGGCTGGCATCGGCGGTTTTGGCTCATTATTTGAAATGCCTAAAAAGTTTAAAAATCCTGTGCTGGTATCAGGCACGGATGGTGTGGGTACTAAACTGAAATTAGCTTTTGAGCTAAATAAGCATGACACGGTTGGCATCGATTTAGTCGCCATGAGCGTGAACGACATTTTGGTGCAGGGCGCAGAGCCGCTATTTTTCTTGGATTATTTTGCTTGCGGCAAACTAGAAGTAGGCACTGCAGCGCAAGTGATTAAAGGTATTGCAGAAGGCTGTGAACAATCTGGCTGCGCGCTAGTGGGTGGCGAAACGGCCGAAATGCCAGGCATGTACCCAGCGGGTGAGTATGATTTAGCGGGTTTTGCAGTGGGTTGTGTGGATAAAGAAAAAATCATCAACGGTTTAAGCATTGCGGCTGGCGATGTAGTGCTGGGCTTAGCTTCAAGCGGTGCGCACTCCAATGGTTACTCATTAATCCGTAAACTCATTAGCAATTCTGGCATTGATTTTGAATCCGACTTTCATGGGCGTAAATTTAAAGATGTGGTGATGGCCCCAACCAAAATCTATGTGAAATCTTTGCTTAAGTTAATTGATGCCTTGCCTGTAAAAGGTATGGCGCATATCACGGGTGGCGGTATCACTGAGAATATTCCGCGTGTATTGCCAGCTGGCTTAACCGCTGAAATCAGCGCAAAAAGCTGGGATTTACCGCCTTTATTTAAATGGTTGCAAGCGCAGGGCAATATTACACACAGCGAGATGTACAGAACCTTTAACTGCGGCATTGGTATGGTTGTGATTATGGCGAGAAGTGATGCGACAGCGGCTAAACAATTGTTAGAAGCAGCAGGCGAAACAGTATATGAAATCGGCACCATTCGCGCACAAAACGCCAATGAGGCGCCTACCGTTGTTGTTTAAGCAGACAACGCATATCTGCCATGTGCGTTAAACAGCTTTATTCAATCATTTGGAAAATAAATGTTAAAGCTTAGCAAATGGATTATTTGTATCTGTCTCGCCAGTTATGGTGCAATTGCGCAAGCAGTGCCTAAGAGTGTTCAACTAGAATATGAAGTAAAACGCGATGGTAAATTATTTGCCAAAGTAGTGGAAAACTTTAGCCAAGATGGCAGCCAATACAAAATTGAATCAGTGACAAAAGGTATTGGTGTGTATGCGCTGCTCGGTGAGCGTAAATTAAGCAGCAGTGGTAGCGTGACTAAAGAAGGCTTAAAACCTAAACATTTTGAATTGCATCAAGGCGACAGTAAAAAGAAAACGCTGATTAATGATTTTGATTGGGCAAAAAATACGCTTAGCATGCAAGTAAAGGGTGATGTTAAAACACAAACTTTAGAAAAAGGTACACAAGATTTGCTGAGCTACGCTTACCAGTTTATGTTTATGTCTAGTAAAGCGCGTGCGGCTAATGCTATCAATGTGACCTTGACCACAGGCAAGAAACTGAACCGTTACCAGTATAAAGTGATGGGTCGCGGCTTAAAATTAAGTGCTGCCAATGCGCAATTTAAAGCGCTGCATATCGCCAATTCACCAGCAGCTGGGGATGATAAAAAACAGTTATGGTTAGCAGAAGATCAATATTATCTGCCCGTGCAGTACAAGTTAACGGATGAAGATGGCGCTAATTTTGAGCAAACGCTAACCAGCATACATGTGGAATAACATTGCAGAAATCATCAAAGACACCAGCACTAATAGACTAGCGCTAGCGATTGTTGTTTCTGCTTTATTGCATGCCTATTTGGTCGGTGGTTTTGATGTGCGCTTGCCCAACCAAAAAAAAGAAATGCATACCATTGAGGCACGATTGCAAAGACCAAAAGTGGTTTTGAAAGAGATAGTTAAAGAACCGATAGTCGAAGAACCCATTGCACAAGAAGAGCCAGTTGCTGGGCCTTTGCCGCAAGAAATGACGCAACAACCACTGCCTGCAACAGAACCACAGGCAACAGATTTAACAGCACAAACGTTGAACCCAACAGAGCCTATTTCAACCGTAACGCCAGTTGAAACAGTGCTGTCTGACAATGTTGATTTAGTGCAAACCGAGCCACAGCCAATTGATACTGGCTTAGTCATTAATGAAAATGCATATCAATATGTAGAAACTGAGTTTGAGGTCAGAACCGAGATAGATGGTGCTGCGGAGGGCGCCGCCAAAATTGTATTTAATTTACTGGATGGCCAGCAATACCAGTTAACCAGTTTGATTAAGCCGCAAGGCTTGGCTGCATTAATTGTCTCAGATTTAATGCAAACCAGTGAAGGTCAGCTCACTAAGAGTGGTTTGCAACCATTGAGTTATCTGTATCAGTACGGCGATAAAGTAGATAAAACCTATAGTGCCAAATTCGATTGGACAAATAAAACCGTTAGCTTAACCACTGCCAAAGGCACAAAAACAGAAGAAATCACAGATGGCACGCAAGATTTACTGAGCTTTATGTATCAATTTATGTATGTAGCACCGCTAGAGCGCATGCAAATCAGCATTGCAACGGGCAAAAAACTGGCAACTTATGATTATAGTTTTGGCGGTGAAGAGAATATTAATATTCCGCTGGGTGAAATTAAAACCGTCCACATTGTTCACGAGAACGAAAATACAGACGAAAAAACAGAGCTTTGGCTGGCAATCGATTATCAATATTTGCCAGTAAAAATTCGTAAAATAGAAAAAAACGGTAGAGTGTACGAGCTGGTCGCAAACCGTATTAGCACAGCACGCCCTACGCTCAATTAACTTTAAGATATGTAAGATAACAATATGACCCCAAATTTACTGCGCCAAGCAGCCATGTTACTCACCAATTTGCTGGATTTTAATAGCCCAGCAGATGCTAAGCTAGGCGACTTTTTTCGTAATAATCGTGAGCTTGGCACTAAAGACCGCGCGTTTGTGGCAGAGAGTGTGTATGGCGTTTTGCGTCGCTTACGCTATTTAAGTGCGGTTACCGCAAACGAGGCAAATGACCCAGATGACGCACGTAAGCTTATTTTGGCGTGGCTGTTGCGCGTGCAAGGCAAAAGTATCCGTGAATTAGAACCGATTTTAAATGAGCAGCAAACCGAGTGGGCGCATGCGATTAAAGCTAAATCTACCCAAGATTTTCCGCTACCCGTGCAGGCCGATGTGCGTGATTGGTTGTGGAATAAATTAGTGGCGCAATACGGCGAAGCAGAGGCGCTGACCATTTGCCGCAGTATGTTTGAGCAAGCCGCGCTAGATTTACGTGTGAATACGATTAAGGGAACACGCGAAGAAGTATTGGCGCGCATGTTGGCCGAAAATACTATTAAAGATAATGTGATTGAAGTGACGCCGTATTCACCTATCGGCATCCGCATGGGTGCGCGCTTAAACATTAGCAAGCATGTGCTGTTTGAGGCGGGCAAGATTGAAGTGCAGGACGAAGGCAGCCAGTTATTGGCATATTTGGTTGCGCCAAAGCGCGGCCAAATGGTGGCCGATTTTTGTGCAGGCGCAGGCGGAAAAACGCTAGCGATTGGCGCATTAATGAAAAACACAGGGCGCTTATATGCGTTTGATATTTCAGAAAAACGCTTGTTTAATTTGGGTAAACGCCTTAAGCGTTCAGGCTTGTCTAATTTGCACGCGCAGGTGATTAGCTCTGAAACAGACCCTAAATTAAAACGACTTAACGCTAAATTTGACCGAGTTTTAGTGGATGCGCCATGTAGCGGTTTCGGCACTTTGCGCCGCAATCCCGATTTAAAATGGCGTTTTGAAGAAGCAGATATTGCAGAGCTTAATATCAAGCAAACCAATATTTTGGCGCGCGCGGCGAAATTAACAAAAGTAGGTGGGCGTTTAATTTATGCGACTTGCAGCTTATTAAATGATGAAAACGAAGCGATTGCCGAAGCTTTCTTAGCCGCAAATACTGATTTTAAATTAATACCCGCCAACACCGTTTTAAGTCATCAGCAAATCAAACTGGATACGGGCGATTATTTAAAATTGCTGCCGCACTTGCATGACACGGATGGCTTTTTTGCGGCTGTATTTGAGAAAGTAAATCCAACAAATAATGTGGTAAAAATGTCACCAGAAATTGTTGAAGAAGCTGAAGTTGCGCCAGAAATAAAGCCCAAGAAAAAAGTAGTTGCCAAAAAAGCGCCATCTAAAACAGTAAAAACGGCAACACCAAAAGCCAGCAAAGCAGATAAAGCCTAAACAACTATGAAAGCGCCCAGCCTAAATACACAAATTTTATTGGGTGCATTGTTCGGCGTTTTAGTTGGCCTGTATTTTCAGACTTTGGGTGTGGAAAATAGCCTAGTCAAAGGCGGTTTATATGCATCGGGTTTAGTCGGTACGCTATTTATCGATTTGCTCAAAATGATTTTAATCCCGCTGGTATTTTGCAGCATAGCGGTGGGCATCGCCAATCTGCGGCAACACAGCCAGATGCATCGCGTTTGGGTCACCACTTTAGTTTTCTTTGCTTTTACTATGGCAATTGCTGTAGCTTTGGGCTTGTTTGCTAGTAATTATTTCAAGCCAGGCAGTGGGCTTGAAATAGCGATGTTTGCAGATTCAATTCAAAACTTTCAAGCGCAGCAATTACCTTTACCCGAATTTTTTGCCCAGTTTTTGCATGGCCTATTTATGAACCCTTTTGCGGCTTTGGCAACGGGAAATGTGCTGGCGGTGGTGATATTCGCGCTGATTTTGGGCATCGCTTTAGTGGTGGGTGGAGAGCGATATAAAAATATTTTAGGCTTACTGCAAGAAGGCCTAGAACTGACCATGCGCATTGTTGGCTGGGTGATGGTACTGGCGCCGTTTGGCATTGCGGCTTTATTAATTAAATTAGTCGCCACCCAAGATACCGCTATGTTGGGCACCATGGCAAAATTTATGACAGTGGTGGTTGGCACTACCTTGTTGCATGGCGTGGTGATATTGCCGCTGTTGCTGTATTTAATTACGGGTAAAACGCCATTATGGTTTTGGCGTGGTGCGCGTGAGGCGCTGATTACCGCGTTTGCTACCAGCTCTAGCAGTGCTACGCTGCCTGTCACCATGCGCTGCGCGACGCAACATTTGCATGTAAAACCAGAAATCGCTGGTTTTGTAGTACCGCTGGGCGCTACTATGAATATGGATGGCACAGCATTATATGAAGCCGCCGCTGCCCTATTTATTGCTAATTTAGTGGGAATAGACCTTAACTTAACCCAACAATTAATCGTATTTTTTACTGCCATGATTGCTGCCGTTGGCGCACCAGGTATTCCCAGTGCTGGCATGGTGACTATGGTGATGGTGCTGCAAAGTGTGGGTTTACCTGCAGAAGCGATTGCAATTTTGCTGCCGATTGATAGGCTGCTGGATACTATACGCACCACCGTCAACGTGCAGGGCGATATGGTTGGCAGTCTAGTTGTACAAAAATTAGTGAATAGATAGTCAGAATTAGCATGCTTCATTTTCATAAAGCCGAATTAGTCGACGCGCAAGATATTGCCACATTGATCAACTCCGCTTATCGCGGTGAAACAAGCCGCGCAGGCTGGACTACCGAAGCCGATATTTTGGATGGTTTGCGCACTACCACACAAGAAATCGCCAGCATCGTCAAACGCGATGATGCGTTTATCTTGGTAGGCATATTGCGCGAT
Source organism: Methylotenera sp. (assembly GCA_021732405.1). Classification (GTDB taxonomy): domain Bacteria; phylum Pseudomonadota; class Gammaproteobacteria; order Burkholderiales; family Methylophilaceae; genus Methylotenera_A. The sequence continues at coordinate 18,541 of JAKFVB010000010.1, read as the reverse complement.
CAAATTGTGGCCACTATTTGCTGTGAGAAGCAGGATGCCTACGGCAGAAATATCGCCCACCTCGGCATGATTGCTGTTAAACCCACCCTGCAAAGTAAAGGCCACGGCACTACCATGATTCAAGCCGCAGAAGCCATGACAATGAGAGAATGGCGCGTGGTCGGCTTTCATATGGCAGTGATTACATTGCGCGAAGAGCTAATCGCTTTTTATGAACGCTTAGGCTATGCGCGTAGTGGCGAGTTTAAAAACTTCCCTGAAAACAGTAAATTATGGCAACCTAAAGTGACAGGTTTAACGCTGGAATATTTAGTTAAAATTATTAAGCGTTAATCTTAGGTTTATGTAATGTTAGGCTTAGGATTTTTTCTATGCTCAAACTTTTCCACCCCGCCCATTGCCAATGAATACACCGCAGGCACTACAACCAAGGTTAGCAAGGTAGATGAAAGCATGCCACCAATAACGGCAACCGATAATGGGCCGTTGGTTTCAGAGCCAGCGCCCAGGCCTAAAGCGGCTGGCAACAGTGCCAGTATAATGGTCAGCGATGTCATTAACACGGGCCGCATGCGGATAGGGCAGGCGTTTAGTAGTGCTTGATTGATGGATTGACCTTCACCGCGTAACTGATTGGTTAAATCGACCAGCAGAATCGAGTTTTTGGCGACCAAGCCAATTAGCAAAACCAAGCCAATCATTGAAAAAATATTCAAACTATTGCCTGTTAACCACAACGCAAATACGCCGCCGATAATAGCTAGCGGTTGCGCGACCATCACAATGAGCGGTTGCAGGAATGAATTAAACTGGCTGGCTAAAACCATATATAAAAGTACCAAAGCCAAGGCAAAAATAAACGACACATTTTTAAAGGTTTTGGCAAACTCTTCTGCTTGGCCAGATAATTTGTATTTATACTCAGCTGGTAATATCTCTTTGGCCGCCGCTTCAACCGCGGTTACGGCTTCACCTAATGGAATTGTGGGGCTGGCGTATAAATTGGCCGCGTATTGCAAATCGTAGCGGCCAATCACCGCCGCGCCCAGGGTTTGTTTAAATTGCGCCACGCTATCTAATCGCACTAAGTCTCCATTGTTAGCACGCAAATAAATCTTACTTAAGTCAGTTATTTGATTGAAATTGCCATCTTCCGCTTTTAAGCGAATATCGTAACGCTGTCCGTCACCTTCTTCATCGTTAAATTTAGCGACATTAATGCCGCCTGCATACACGCTGACTGCATTGGCAATATCGGCCGCAGTAATGCCAAAGCCTGCTGCGCGGTCTCTATCAATTTGCATATTCAGTTGTGGTAAATCCAGCTGCAAATCTAAATCCACTTTGCCAAAACCATCAATACCAGTGATTTTTTGTTGAACGGCTTTTGCATATTTGCTGACGTTTTCAATGCTGGGGCCAGTGATATTAAATTGCAATTTCTCAGAGCGCTGACCACGCACCATGCTGGCAGGTACAGGAAAAGCCTGCACACCAGGGATTTCGCCCAGTTCTTTTTTAAGCGTCGCAATCAACTCTTTTTGCGAGTTAGCGCGCTCATGCCTATCTTTTAAACGCACACTCATACGGCCAGCATTCACTTGCCCTTGTGAGCCTGCGCCAATCACAGAGAAAAAGCTGGCTACATCATCTGTGTGTTTTAGCATCACTTTTTCGATTAAGTCTAGTCTTGTATTGGTATATTCCAAACTTGAGCCTAATGGCGTTTTAAAGCTGATATTAAATTTACTCTCATCAGCTTCGGGTACAAATTCTTTGGTGACCGCGCTAAAAAAGAAAGCGCTAGAGGCCACCACTAAAATAGTCACCAAAATCACTTTCCACCGATGTTTAAGTGACAAACTTAATAGCTTGGCATAAGTGTTATCTAAGCCTGCAAAAAAACCATCTAATGAATGATAAAGCTTGCCATGCTCTGTATTGCTAGAAAGGTAGCGTGAGCACAACATAGGCGTTAGCGTGAGCGAAACAAATAATGAAACCACTACGCCTACAGTCACCACAACCGCAAACGCTTCAAAAAATTTGCCAATAATGCCTTCCATAAAAATCACTGGGGCAAAAATACACACTAAAGATAGCGATGAGGCGAGCACCGCAAACACGATTTCGCGGCTACCATTAATAGTGGCTTGCTGGCGAAACGCCATGACTGCTTTGGGATTAGAAGTATCCACATCTTCAAGACCAGTACCTAACTCACCACTTAAATGCCGCATAATACTTTCGCGCACCACAATGGCATCATCTACCACCACACCTACCAGCAAGAGCAACGCAAGTAGCGTCATGCTATTAAAGGTGTAGCCCGCAAAATACATCACCGCAATCGCGCCCAATAATGAAACGGGAATTTCTAAACAAATCATCAGTGTAGAGCTGAGCGAGCGCATAAAAATCAGCACAATTAGCGCGGCAAATAAGGTACCTTCGAGCAAATGTTCTTGCAGCGCTTTGACCATTTCCCTAATAAATGGCGCTTCGTTAGCCGATACTTCCACATTCATACCTGGCGGCAAATTAGGGCGAATTTCTTTATCTAAGCGGCGTTCTACCTCGTCAATAATATCCACCGTATTGGAGTTGGGCACTTTGATAATACCTAAACCAACGGTTGGCTTGGCATTAAAGCGCGCAAGCTGTCTAAAATCGGTCAAGCCATCTTCTACACTGGCTACTTGTTTTAACTTAACCGATACACCATCGCGCTGCATCACCACCATCTCAGCCAAATCGGGCAGGCGGTGAAATTCTAAATCCAGTTTTAACAAACGCTCTGCGCTTTGGCTGACCAAAAAGCCACCTGGTACTTGAATATGTTCGCGATTAAACGCATTCACAATATCGGTGGTGGTCACGTTGTAAGCATTCATGCGGTCTGGCTTTAGCAACACGCGAATATTGCGATCGCGCCGCCCGCCCAGCTGTACTTCACCCACGCCATCAATGGTTTCTAGCTGTTTTTTTAGCGTATTTAAGGCGTAAACGTTTAATTGTTGAATGGTTCTATCACCGCTTAATGCCAACCATAAAACTGGCTCCGCATTGGTTTCGGCTTTTTGTAAAATGGGCGGGTCAATATCGGTTGGCAGGCGGCGAATCACTTGATTCAGCTTGGCTTGCACTTCGTTGTAAGCCACATTAATGTCTTTTTCTAACTTAAACGTAATGACAATAATTGATGCGCCAGGTGACGAGCTGGATTGAATGTGTTCTATGCCGCCAGTCGTATTAAGTGCCGATTCAATCACACTGGTGACTGACGTATCCATAATGTCTGGATTAGCACCTTTAAGGGTGGTGGTGACAGTAATGATGGGAAATTCAATCAGCGGAAAACGGTCAATCGCAATACGCTGATACGAAATAATGCCGAACAATACCAACACGCCAGAAAGCATCCAAGCCAGCACATGGCGTTTAATCGAGAGTTCAGGTAATGTCATTTAAAAAGTTGTGCTTTCATTGTTCTATTGGCATGCGTGGGGCGAATAACTTAACCACTTTTTTGTGCCTAAAGTTTATTGAATAATGCTGACTTTGGCTTTGTCGGTTAAAAATGCGGCGCCATCAACAGCAATCGTTTCGTTGCCGCTTAAGCCCTCTAAAATCTCAATACCGCCATTTTGCTGTAAACCTGTTTTAACTACACGCTGCACAGCTTCGTCATTCACTATTTCATATACCACTTCGCCTGCTGGGCGCAGCACTATACTCTGCTCTGGCACCACAATTGCACTAGGTCTGTCACCCAAAATCACACGGCCATTGACACTGGCACCTGGCTGCCAATCTGCTTCATCGCGTATGTCTGCAATCACATCAATACTGCGGCTATTGGCTACAATCAGCGGTTTCAGCTCATTAATCACTGAGCGCACTTCTTTGGTTGATGTAGGCGTTGTCATTATCACGGTTAAACCAGGTTTTAATTTAGCAGCAATATGCTCAGGAAAAGGCAAATGCGCACGCAATAATTTTTTGCTGATGATTTGCAAAATAGGGTCACCGATACGCACATAATCGCCTGTTGCTACTAATTGCTTTTCAACGACACCATCGGTAGGCGAAATCACACGGTCTTTTGAGCCATTATGATTAATGGTGGCAATACGGCTTTTAGCGCCTGCCAGTTGTTGCTTCAGTGCATCTTGCTGCGTGTTGGCATCATCTAACGCATTTTTAGAGATAAAGTTTTTTTCAACCAAGGCGCGATTGCGCTCCACTATTTTGGCTTGATTCGCTAGCAATGCTTCAATTCGTGCTACTTCAGATAATGATTCTTGCCGCTGATAACCAAAATCACTGCCATCTAACAAAGCCAGTGTTTCGCCTTTTTTAACAGTTTGCCCGGGATGCACCAACACTTTTAAAACCCGTGCCGAAATTTCGGCGGCAATAGTTGGGTCTATCACGCCCTCTAGCGTGCCAACCGATTCTTCATACAAAGATAAATTTTTAGTGTCCACCTTAACAACGCTAACTTGCGTTGTTTTAAGATTAGTGGCATCAGACTTTGCATCTGCAGCCTCATCCTTGCTGCAAGCGCTAATACTTAACCCAATTAAAGCGGCGAAAAAAATACGAATAAAATGATGGTTGGCGGCTAATTTTTTAGTTTGCATAGGATTCGCAATTTTTAAGTTTTTTGTTTAATGATTGACCAATCAAAATAAGGGCCAGGATCTGTTTTGCGCCCAGGCGCAATTTCAGAGTGGCCAACAATAGTTTGAATGGGATAAGTCTGTTTTAAAATATTAATCAATAGTTGCAGCAACTTGTATTGCGCAGATTCAAACGCCTCAAAATCACTGCCTTCCAGCTCAATTCCGACAGAAAAATCGTTACAACGTTCACGCCCCAACCAATTTGATACGCCTGCATGCCAAGCGCGCTGCAAGCAAGAAACAAACTGCAGCAATTCACCATCGCGCCTGATTAAAAAGTGTGATGACACTTTGCGCGTGTAAATCTCAGCGTAGTAAGGGTGCTCATCAGGATTCAGCGTGTTGGTAAATAATTCAATAATGCCATTGCCGCCGTATTGATTGGGCGGCAGGCTAATGTTGTGTATCACAATCATGCTAATTTCTGGCGCTGCTGTGTCTAGGCAAGGTCGCGCATCAAAATTGGGTGAGCAGACTTGTTTGGCACTGGTAATAAATCCTTGTGAGTTGATTTGGAGCATGATGAATTATTTAGTCAAAACCACGATTAATCCGATAAAATAACATCTTACCTAATTTTTAGAGATGTTTAAGCATGGTTTTCTTACAGTTATTTGTAATGCTGATTGTTATTTTAATTGCGGCCGAAGTATTTACCAATGCGCTTGAACATCTAGGCGAAAAACTGGGCATTTCAGAGGGAGTTACAGGCTCCTTATTTGCCGCAGTTGGTACCGCTTTGCCAGAGACCATGGTGCCACTTTTAGCGATTTTTGCAGGTACCGCCAGCATGGCGACCAATCATGAAATTGGTGTAGGCGCGATTTTAGGTGCGCCGCTTATGTTAGCAACACTATCTATTAGCTTAATGGCTATTTCAGTATGGAAACGCCGTGGTACCAATGGCCATTTGCGCCCAGAGCGCACAGGCTTAACGCGCGATTTAAATTTTTTCATTTTTGCGTTTATTGTGGCTGCTGGTGCTTTGTATGTCCCACACGACAACATTATTGTGCGCCATATGCTAGGCTTGCTGATGGTGCTGATTTATGTGGTTTATGTATGGATTACACTGAGCGCTTCTAAAAATTTGGTTGAAGAAGGCCATGCGACAGAAGCGGAAAGCCCTATGTTTTTGAGCAAATTAGGCATCCCAACCAACACTTACACCATTACATTACAGATTGTTTTAGGGTTGTTGCTATTAATTGCAGGCGCAAAAGGCTTTATTAATGGCGTGGAAGAAGCCTCACATATTTTGGGCATTTCAGCATTGATGTTATCACTACTGATTATTCCAATCGCGACTGAATTACCCGAAAAAGTGAACAGTATTTTGTGGATTCGCAAAGGTAAAGACACGCTTGCGTTTGGCAATATCACAGGCGCTATGGTGTTTCAAGGCACTTTATTGCCTGCGATTGGTATCTCTCTGACACCGTGGGAACCGCGTCCAGAAGTAGTTTGGGGACTTGTGATTACATTGCTAGCGGCAGTTTGGATGCGCTATTTAATGGCGAAAGGCGGTATACGGGTTTGGCATTTGTTGGTGAATGGCGCGATGTATGTTACTTATTTGTTTATTGCGCTTAGTTAATAATCGTACATGGTTAATTAGTCGTACAAACTTTCATCCGACATATCCGCATCATCATCCTTAGCCAAGCCCAGCTTGGCTAATCGATATCTTAGAGTTCTAAAGCTCACGCCAAGCAACTTAGCCGCAGCGGTTTTGTTATTATTGGCTTTGGCTAGTGCTTTTAAAATCGCGCGCTTTTCAATGTCTTCTAAATATTCAGATAAGCCAATTTCAAGCGTTTTGCTGGGGTCAAACGTGATTTTATCTTCAGCACGGTATTTAAATTCTTGATCCATCAGCAAATCATCAGTGCAGATTTTTTGACCATCACACAATGCTAGCGCGCGTTCCAGCATATTTTCCAGCTCTCGCACATTGCCATCGAAATGCAGCTTACTGATTAACTTAGCCGCACTTTCTTCTAGTATTGGCAATTCAATTGATTGTGAGGCACATAATTTTTGCAGTAATTTATGCGTTAACTCTGGAATATCTTCTGGCCTATCACGTAAGGCAGGCATTTTGAGCTGAATCACATTCAGGCGGTAATACAAATCTTGCCTGAATAAACCATTACTCATCATATCGCTCAGGTTTTTGTGCGTTGCGCTGATAATACGTACATCCACACTTTCTTCCGCCGTGCCGCCTACGGTACGTACCTTTTTCTCTTGAATCGCACGCAATAGTTTGACTTGCATGGCTAAGGGCAAATCTGCCACTTCGTCTAAAAATAAAGTGCCGCCATTTGCTGCTTGAAATAAACCGGAAGTATCTTGTGCGGCACCTGTAAAGGCCCCTTTTTTGTAGCCAAAAAATTCACTTTCCATTAAGTTTTCGGGTATGGCACCACAGTTAACCGCTACAAAGCTTTTATCGCGTCGTGAGCTATTGCTATGAATCAAACGTGCGGCTAATTCTTTACCGCTTCCCGATTCGCCGCTGATATAAACAGGCGCTTGGCTGCGCGCTAATTTTTCAATCATGGTGCGCACATAATCCATGGCGGGTGATTTGCCGATTAAATCCACGGTATTGCTAGTTTGTTTGGCGTCAGAGCTAGATAATTTAAGCGCTGATTCTACTAATGGGCGTAATTGTTTGAGTGAAATAGGCTTGGTTAAGTAATCAAAAGCCCCTGCTTTTAAAGCAGAAACGGCATTCTCTGCGCTACCGTATGCGGTAATCACAGCAACGGGCAAGCCAATATGATTCGCGGCAATATATTGCACCAACTCTAAACCTAATCCATCTGGCAACCGCATGTCGGTTAAGCATAAATTATAAGTTTGGCTGGATAGCAGTTGTTTGGCTTCGGTTACGCTGCTGGCACTGTCTGCGCGAATATCCATGCGTTCAAGTGTTAACACCACCAACTCACGAATATCGGTCTCATCATCTACCACTAAGCAATTAAATTGCGCCATTACATTTAAGCCTTTTTGATATAAATGATAAATTGCGACCCAGCGCTGCTTGATTGAGCGGATGGTTTAAGTTGTAACTTAGCACCATTCGCATCAGCCAGTTCGCGCGCGATATAAAGTCCTAAGCCAGTGCCCGATTTTTCTGTGGTAAAAAAGGGCTCAAATAAATGGTTGCGCACATTTTCTGGTATGCCCTCACCATCATCGCTAATCTCAATCTGCACATCTTGCATTTTTACAGCGTTTGAAACCGTTAACTCAAGGCTATTTTCACTATTTTTAGAATGCCGCCAGCCATTTTTACATAAATTCCATAAAATTTGGTTCAAGTGCCGCCTATCGAACGCAATCACCGTATCTGTATTGTGTAGCGACAGTTTAAAACAATGTGCAGGAATTTTTTCAACTGCGCAAAATTGCGTATAAAAATCGGTAATAAAATGTTCAAGATGTATCATCTCTTGATTGGTGCGGTCGCGGCGATTCAGCTCTAATACATCCTTAATAATTTGATCAAGTCGCTGTACGTTATCGGCAATAATTTGCAGCATGCGTTTGTTGGCAGGGTTGCTGTCTTCCTCCTCTTGCAACAGTTGATTCGCGTGGCTAATGGCGCTGAGCGGATTGCGAATTTCATGTGCAATATTGGCTGTTAAGCGCCCCAGTGCAGCCAGCTTAACTTGGTGCGCCTGCGTTTGCATTTGCGACCAGTCTTCAATAAAAATCACGGCACCTTGATGGCGATTTTCGGCAACTGGTAGCAGCCTAAGCCTGAGTTCATGTGATGATGTATTCAGTTTTAAAGTATTGGCAGGACCAGATTCGGCTAATGTGGCTTGTTCATGCATCCAATGCCGAATCATGCCGCTGATTTCTGGTGAGATAATTTGTAGCGATTTTTCTTGCCAATTGCCTTGCTCATTATCTTCAATATCAAAACCTAACAAGCGTTTAGCTTGAGTATTGTGATGTTTAATTTGCAGGTTTTGATCTACTACTAATACGCCGTCTTGCATTTCATGTGTAATTAACGCATTAATCTGCGCCATATTTTTCACATCCAAACCGCGCTCAGAGGCTAATAACTCACTTTGCTGCACACGCTTGGCTAAGCTGTATGCAAGCCAAGCGGTTGCAAAGCAGCTTAAGCTTAACATGACCGCGCCAGAGTAATTTTCCATGGGCTTGGAAGCTGAAACTAATTGATAAGACTGTTCCAGCAAAATACCAATTGTGGCTAGTGCCGCATAAAATAAGGCTAATCGACCCTCACTAATTAAGCTGGCGCTGGCAATGGTAATAATAAGCAATAGGCCAATGCCTGTTACACCGTTTTGTTGTGCATGCATTAACAGCAAGATAAACACAATATCAATGATGATTTGTGCGGGTAAATTCCAATCAATATTGGGTTTTTCTAGCCAAGTGAGAATAGCCGATATACAGCTGAAAATAAAATAGCCCAATACCAACGCAGAAAATAAAGGGACTTCGGAATTTTGCAAAAAGTCGCCATCGCGAAACGCATTTTGAGTCGCTAAAAATAGTAAAGCGATAAGTAAGCGATAACCGTTATAAAGCTTTAAGCTACGCCAGCGCGCAGCGGTAAGCGTGACGTCAATATTGGGTGTTAAATCAATTGCCATGGCTAATTAAGGCTTTGAAGACAATCGGGATTATTGCAGACGACTTTACTTTCAATAAGCATACTTTCAGATTCAGGTACATGCATGCCGCATGTAGCGCATTGCACAATTTTTTCTTCTACTTTAGGGTTTTGCTGATGAGTATTGTCAGAATTTGGTGTTAGAAACGCGCGTTTAATCACCACATATAACAACCAAACTAAAGCAATTAGCAACAAAATACGCGCCATACATATCCTTAATACTTAAAAGTGTTTTAACAGCAATGATTGTAACTAAAAACTGCAGCATATAGAAACTTGCCAAGCTTGCTCATGTTCAAAACCTCAATCGGCGAAAAAGTTAAAACTGTTATACTAGCGCTAAGGATTAAATAAAAATTTCATGGCAAGTTCTCAAGAATTATCAGATTTTTTGCGCGATGTAGAGCGCCGTGCTTTTAAGCAAACGGTTTACGCTGTGCGCGATGAGCATGCGGCGCTGGATATTGTGCAAGATTCCATGTTAAAGCTGGCTGAAAAATACGCCGATAAACCTGTTACAGAATATCCCATGTTGTTTCAACGTATTTTGCAAAACACCATGCGCGATTTTTGGCGCAGACAAAAAGTTCGCAATATGTGGACAACCTTGCTTTCGTCGTTTGGCGCTGGGCAGGATGGTGAAGAGGACCATGATCCGCTTGATACCATTGATGTGGAAGACGAGTCTGAAAATCCAATGGTGCAGCTTGAACAAAGCCAGACCATGAAAATCATCGAAAAAGCAATTGAAAAACTACCTGCACGTCAACGTGAAGCCTTTATATTACGTTACTGGGAAGATATGGACGTTGCAGAAACCGCGCAAGTGATGGGCTGTTCGCAAGGCAGTGTTAAAACACATTGTTCTCGTGCAGTACATACCCTTGCCGCCTTGTTAGAAAAGCAAGGCCTTGGCGCACGCGCAATAGCACATTTAGGAGTAAAGTAATGGCAATGAACCCTTTAAATCTAGATACTAATAAGCAACAAGATAACGTACTTAACGAAATGCATGCCAAGCAAATTGCTAGCTTGCTGAATACACATTCTGATTATTTAAGCATGCGCACATTAAAGCAGCTTGAAAACAGTAGAGAGCTTGCAGTCAAAGCATATGCGCAATATCAAGCAGGTGTTGCAGTCAATCGAGATGGCACTATTAGCCATTTGTTTTCTTGGGCTGAACATCATCGCCTTGCTTCAACTGGTCTGCTCATTGGCGCAATTATCGCTGGATTTGTTTTAATGCAAACTCTGAATCAACAATCTGAGCACGGCGACGCGTTTTTATTGGGCGCAGAATTGCCGCCGGAGGCTTTTGTTGATAGAGGTTTTGAGCCGCGATTAAATAGTACCCAAGCGAAACTTTAAGGTTCTGATGATTCATGCTTTAATGTTTATTGTTAACTGGTATTGACTACAAAAAAATACAGAATTAAATATAAACAGAAATAAAAAGTGACATGAATAAAATATTATTATTGTTATTAATAGCAGTTGGTAACTTGTACGCACAAGAAAATTTGCATCTCGCCGAGCCTACTCATGTAGCAATGGGCGATATCGGCAGTATTAAATCATCTCTTACAAGTGGTAGCGACAGCAGCAGTGCTCAAGTTAAAAATTGGTCTGAATTGTCTGAGGATCAGCGTAAAGTGTTAGCGCCTTTGGGGTCTGAATGGGATACTTTACGCCCATGGCAACGCGAAAAAATGTTGGATATTGCAGCAGATTATCCAAAAATGGATGCGCAAAAACAACAGCGCGTACAAAAAAGATTAAATAGTTGGAGTCGTATGACACCATATGAACGCGAAAATGCGCGCAAACGTTATCAACAGTTTGACGCTTTGAGTGCTGATAAAAAGGATGAAGTACGTAAGAAATGGGCAGATTACCAAAAGCTATCAGAAGTAGAACGCGAAAAATTGCGTAAAGAATCGCCAGAGCTAGATTACGCATCTGATTTAGAATAGATTGATTGCAACAATTTTGATGCAAAGCCCGCTAACATTAAATTGCGGGCTTTTTTCTTGCCAATATTTTAAAAGTTAACCGAATAAAATGACCGAAAAACCGACAAGCACAGTCGATGCGCACGATAAGATTGGCTATTTCAGATTGCTAGCCGCCTGCGTTTATGAGTTGCTATTATTGATTGCGCTGTGGTTTATCAGTGCATGGATATTTGTGGTTTTATTTGGAGATGCCACGCAATCGTATAAGCGTTTTCTTTTGCAGACTTCACTATGGCTAGTGACAGGTGCTTATTTTGTATGGTGTTGGCGTAAAAGCGGACAAACATTGGCAACCCAAACTTGGCGGATGCAACTGGTAAATGAAACTGGCACTATATTGAGCACCCAGCAAGCGATGCTTCGTTATGTGTTGGCTAGCGCATCTGCCTGTATTTTCGGGCTGGGTTTTTTATGGGCTTTAGTGGATAAAAACCGATTGTATCTACACGATAGAATACTTAAGTCACATTTTATTCATACTAAAAAAACGGTTAAGTAGCTAGCGCCGTTCCACCAAAAACAGCATACTTAACCCAGCAAGCAAGAATAAAATAGTTGGAATAATCGCGCTCATTAATGGCGGCCAGTCGTTTAGCACGCCTAAATGAATAAACACCCGATTCATAATTTGATAGACAACCCCTAGCAATATGCCGATAAAAATTTTCGCGCTAGTGCCATCCGAGCGTTGTTGCAAAAATCCAAACGGCAAAGCCAAAATTACCATCACCATGCAAGCTAGCGGGTAAATCATTTTTGCCCATAGCGCCACTTCGTAACGCGTGGTTTTTTGTTTATTGGCGCTTAAGTGGTTGATAAACGAATAAAGATTCCATGCAGACATTTTTTCAGGGGCCACTAGTAACACGTTAAGCAATTCTGGGCGAATCAGCGATTTCCAATTGGCTTCGTTAAAGAACTGTGTCTGAATATTGCTCTGCTGAATGACTTTAGCATTGTTAAATTTGGTTTGAGTCACTTTCTCTAAGCGCCAACGCTCTTCCTCAAATGATCCGCTTTTCGCGTTGCTGATGCTGCGTAATCTAAAGTTTTCATCAAATTCGTAAATATGAATATTCAATAAGCTGGCGTCTGGCAGCACGTTTTCTACATTCACAAAGCTTTTAGCATCTTTCACCCAGAGGCCCGTTTTAAAATCTTGGGCAACGACTGAATCGGTGGCTTTGATGCGCATACGTTGCGCCATTTTTTCGCTGATGGGCGTGATTAACTCACCGACCAAGAAAGTAATAATCGTAAATAAGAAGCCGACTTTAATTAAAATCCAGCCAATATCTACAACTGAAATGCCGCTTACACGCATCACCACTAACTCTGAGTTACGCGCCAATGTGCCAAGGCTGTACATCATGCCCACTAAAACGGCTACTGGAACTACTTCGTAAATATGGCCTGGGATACTTAACGCAACAAACATGAGCATGGTGCTAATCCCGTAATCACCGCGGCCAAGCGTATCCAGCTCTTGAATCAAATCGAAGAAGGAAAATAAGGCTAACAAACCCAGCATAATCATTAAAATATTAATGCAGGTTTCTTGCCAAAAATAACGATTGAAAATATTCATGGGCTTCATTGCTTACTTTTAAAGCGTTTGCCAGACCAAAGCGTGGATAAAAACACAGGCATAATCGGTAATAAATAGGTGCGGCGATAATACATGTAAACGGCTAGCATCAAGAAAAACAGATGCACTGGCCATAAGCCGATCATGGTGCTCAAGCGTCCCTGCGTGACCCATGCCTGGAAAATGCTGAGTATATTGTTATAGATAATATAGATAAGCAGCGCAAACATTAGGTTGAGTGAGCGGCCCGCGCGTGGATCTACAAAGCTAAGCGGTACTGCTAATAAAACCAATATCAATGCCGAAATAGGAATCGCCAAGCGCCATTGCAGCTCTGCCGCATCAGCAGGCGATTGGCTATTTAATAGAGCCTGGGTAGAAGTTGCGTTGGTGCTATTGGGTTCGCGCGCCACTTCTTTGGTTTCTATGCGGATGGCATAGCGTTCAAATTCCGTTGTAGATACTTCGGCCGTATCTGGTTTGCCTTCATAGCGTCGACCTTTTTCCAGCACAATAAAATTATCGCCATTTTTGGCTTTTTCGCGGCCACCTTCAGAGGCCACAATAACACCTGTTTTTTGATGTTGGGTCGATTGCACAAAAATGTTTTTAACGACATTACCAAGCTCGTCGAAGCTTTCTACAAAATAGATACGCTCACCGCCATTAGATTCTTTAAATACGCCAGGAGTAATAGATGCCAGCTCATCGCGGCTTTTAAGCTGTACGCGGTAATCTTCTACTTTTTGTGTGGCCCACGGCATCACTAAAAAGCTCAGTACAGAAACCACAATCACAACGGGAATGGCAAAGTTTAAGATGGGGCGTATCCATTTGCTGATGCTTAAGCCCGAGCTGAACCATACCGCCATTTCCGAATCCCTATGCCAGCGCGTTAATGTGAGTAGCACACTAAGGAATATGGTCAGCGATAAAATCATGGGCAGGAACTTAACCATGTTAAAGCCTAACAAAGTAGTGATGGCGTCATTTGGCAAGATTCCCTTAGACGCTAATCGAATCAAATTACCCGCGCGCTGTGCAACGACAATACCCATCAGTATTAAGAACAGCGCGCCAGCGGTGCTAATCAACTCATGCAATAATGATTTTTTGAATATACGCAATTTAATATTGTTCTAATTTGGGCTTTGATTTCGCCCAAAAACGCTGGATAATTGGTTAAAACGAATTAAATAAAATGAAAGCTTTAGTAAATAGCTTTAAATCTAAAAGGACTAGCAATGGAATTTAGCATAAAAAACGGAAATCCTGAAAAACAACGCTCAGATTGCGCCATTGTAGGTGTATTTGAAGGCAATAAATTAAGCGACGCGGCAAAAGAGTTAGATAAAGCTTCAGACAAAGCCATTTCAACCGTTTTAAAAAATGGAGATTTTGAAGGCAAGCTGAATTCATGCTTGGTGTTGCACCATCTAAGCGGTATTGAAGCCAGTCGTGTACTATTGGTCGGCTTAGGTAAGCAAGATGAATTTACTGAAAAGCAATATTGCCAAGCGGTACGTGCCGCCGTTAAAGCGTTGCCAAAAGGCGTTGCGCATGCCAGCCTGTTTTTAGCCGAAATCGCGATTAAGAAATCGGATACGCATGCAAAAGTAGCGCAATTGGTAGAAGTCGTTCTGGACGCGACTTATCAAGTGAATGCGATTAAAGCCAAGAAAGCAGACCCAATCACTTTGACTAAAGTGACGATTTATGTGGATAAAGCAGATAACGCTACTGCTGAATCTGCCATTAAACAAGGCGCAGCTATTGCGGCTGGTGTCACGGTTGCAAAAGATTTAGGTAATCTACCACCAAATATTTGCACACCAACCTATTTGGGTGAGCAAGCTAAGCTGATGGCTAAGCAATATGGCTTTAAAGTAGAAGTGTTAGAGCGCGCTGAAATTGAGAAGTTGGGTATGGGTTCATTTTTGGGTGTAGCGCAGGGCAGCGTAGAGCCGCCACGCTTAATCGTTCTACAACACTTAAAAGGTAAAAAATCGCAAAAACCAGTGGTACTAGTGGGTAAAGGGATTACCTTTGACACGGGTGGTATTTCATTAAAACCAGGTGGTGATATGGATGAGATGAAATATGATATGTGCGGCGCAGCAAGCGTGCTGGGTACGTTTAAAGCGATTGGCGAAATGGATTTAGCTATCAATGTGGTGGCTGTGATTCCAACTTGTGAAAATATGCCAGATGCAGGTGCCATCAAACCAGGCGATATTCTGACTTCAATGGCAGGTTTAACGATTGAAGTACTGAATACCGATGCAGAAGGCCGTTTGATTTTATGTGATGCGCTGACCTATGCAGAGCGCTTTGAGCCAAGCGCTGTGGTAGATATTGCCACCTTAACAGGTGCTTGCGTGATCGCCTTGGGTCATCATCCGAGCGCTGTATTCAGTAACAAAGATGCGCTTGCCAAAGAATTGCTAGAAGCAGGCGAAGCGGCGCACGATAGAGCATGGCACATGCCGTTATGGGAAGAATTTCAAAGCCAGCTAGACAGCAACTTTGCTGATATGGCGAATATTGGCGGCCGCGCTGGTGGTAGCATCACTGCTGCTTGCTTTTTATCTCGCTTCGCTAAAAAGTATGATTGGGCGCATTTGGATATTGCTGGTACTGCATGGAAAAGCGGCAAAGAAAAAGGCGGTACAGGCCGCCCCGTACCATTGCTGACTACATTCTTGATTCAACGCGCCGCTTAAAATGAAGGCCTAAAAGATTTGGCATGACCAGAATTGAGTTTTATTCTAATGTTGCAAACAAACCAGTCCTACTGGCAATTCTGGTCGAAAGAGCTTTGCTAAAGCGCAAGCAAGTGACTGTGTTCACTGAAGATATCAACAGTGCCGCTCAGGTTTCTGATGGCTTATGGCAACTCCAGACAACTGGCTTTTTGCCAAATGTGATGGCTAACCATACGCATGCGGCAAAAACCCCTATTATTATCGCTTGCAAAAATAATATAGCAGGGCAGGTTGATACTGTTATTCAAGATGAATTGCTGATTAACTTAACGGCGCAAGAGCCGCAATTTTTTAGCCGATTTACGCATTTGGTCGAGATGGTCGGCAATGATGAATCTGATAAGCAAAATGGGCGTCTTCGCTATAAGTTTTATCGCGATAGAGGCTATGAAATTCGGCATATTGATTACGCCAAACAAACTGAATCAACATTAACAGCGGTAAGCGCGGAATAGAGATTACTTTGACCGATAATTCATCATTAGACAGCAAAATTCCAGTGCTAACAGAGGTGTATCAGCCAAAAAACAAGGCTGAACCACAAGCAAATAAGCAAGCAGATCCAACTTTGGGTATTACACCAGAGTTTATTTCGCGTGTTACGGCTCATGTTAGGCCAAGGCTAGAAGCAGAAATCACGCAAGCAGTACTAGATAGTTTGCGCGATACACTAAAAAAAGATTTAGTTCACGAGCTGCAAGCTGAGATAGGTCAGACCAAGCTGACCATTGAAACCAGTGTGAGCGATTTCGTTGATAAAACAAAAGCTGACCTTAAAACCGAGTTGCCGCGTATGTATCAAGCCAGTGCAGATTTGGTGCATGCTAGTCTGCAAGAAAAAATAGCTGTATTACAAACAAGCGCAGTAACTAAAGTGGATCGATTGCTATCAGATGTGATGCAGTCATCCACTCATGCGGCAACGGCTGAAATCAGTACTTATGTAGAAGCGCTCAAAACAGAAACAACAGAGCGTGTTGCAAGTGAATTGACGCAAGAGATGCAAGCTTTTCAGAGTGCATCTCTGCAACAACAGCAAACGCAAGCCAACGATGCGCTGACTAATTTTTACCAAGAGATATCGCAGCAAGCAAACCAAGCATTACAGCAACAGATGCAGACCGTACATGATGAAGCCATAGCGCAAGTGCGCAACGATTTAAATGCAGCAGTACCTGATATTTATACGGCAGCAGTTGGTGAAGTTAAAGCCAAGTTTATAGAAGAAATGAATCTGCAAAGTTTGACTTTGAAAGAGAATTTTTTGACTGCAGTGAACGCAGATTTACCTGCTGTACAAGAGGTGTTGCGCGACAATATTCAGCAGATTTTAGCAAGCGCATTACCAGCACTTGAGCAAGATTTAAGGCTTCAATTAACCGAAGAGTTACAACAATTATTATTGAAAGTAAAGTTTGTATTGCCTTGATTTTACTGTTTAATTAAATCTGCATAAGCAGTCGCAGTTAAAAAATGGCCAATATCTGTATCATCTAATGGTTTAAATTTAAATATCCAAGCAGAGTAAGGTTTTTCATTGATGTCTTCTGGTGCATTGAGTAATGCATCATTGATTTCAGTGACAACACCATTCATCGGCGCATGTAAGTCAGAGCCTGTTTTAACCGATTCTACAACACCGCAAGCAACACCATTTTGTATAGTATCGCCAATATTGGGGGGTTGAATAAACACAATATCACCCAACAAATCTTGCGCATAATCGGTAATGCCAGCAAGCCACTCGCCTGTAGCGGATTGGCTAACCCATAAATGTTCAGTGGTGTAATGATAAGTATCAGGAAATTTCATTATTTTATATAATAGTAGGTTTGATTAAGTGTGGTTATTTTCTCATATCGTCTGCATTTGTCACTTACTTTAATGCTGAAGTTTCATTTAAAACTTTTAGCATCTGTGTCAAAAAAGCCTAAACACAAAATATGTTAATATTTATTTTACAAATCTACGCTAAGCTAATGACAAATAAACATTTTTTATATATTATTTGTTTAAACGGTGTTGAATTAAAGGTTGTAACATGACTAAATTACTCAAAAAGTTAATGCTATTTTATGTGGCATTTTCTTTGGTGGCGACACCAATAGAATCTTTGGCTGTACAAAAGAAATCGCAAAAACGTATTCATACTAGCCAAAAAAGCGGCGTTAGCAAATCTCGCGTTTCATCACGCGCACGTATTAAAAAAGTGACTTATAAATCACGTATCGCTCGCAAAGCGCCTACTTTTACGCAGGCACAATATTTGGCGGCTGATCGCTTTGATGCAAGTGGAATGTTAGAGCTTTCATCCTCTAAAGCATTGATTATTAATCAGAATACAGGTGAAGTCATCTATGCAAAAAACACCAATGCGCCAACGCCAATTGCATCAATTACTAAATTAATGACCGCCATGGTGATGCTAGATGCAAAGCAATCATTAGACGATACACTGACTATTTCCAATGAAGATATCGATTATTTAAAAGGGACTAGTTCACGGCTTAAAGTAGGGGCAGAATTAAGCCGTAGTGATATGTTGCAATTGGCTTTGATGGCTTCTGAAAATCGAGCAGCATCTGCGATTAGTCGCCATTATCCAGGGGGCCGTTACGCGTTTGTTAAAGCCATGAACGTTAAAGCAATTGAATTAGGTTTAGACAGCACACATTTTGCCGACCCAACTGGCCTAGACAGCAATAATATGTCTACTGCAGAAGATTTAGCAAAAATGGTACAAGCCGCATATCAATATCCAGAAATCAGAATGGCAAGCACCAGTCCATCACATGAAGTTTATGTAA
>JAKFVB010000075.1 GCA_021732405.1 Methylotenera sp. | reverse complement strand
CGGTAGCCGTGGTTATGGTCAAGTGATTGGACCTGTGATTGGTTTAATTATTTTTATTGTTTTGGCTTTCTATGTGATTAGTCAGGTGCGTGTGGGCGGTCCAGTGTATGACAAAATTAAAACTAATGATAATTTGCGTGCGGATATTCTGCCACCGCCACTGTATGCGGTAGACGCGTTTGCGGCTGTAAACGAGGCTTATGTGGCAACATCAAACTCTGATTATCAAAAGCGTGACAGGAAACTAGCCGAAGTGAAAGCCGCTGAAGCAGAATACAACAAGCGTGTTGAGTTTTGGAAGAGCAATCTTGATGTAGATAAGTTAGGTGGCGCTTATCAGGCTGTACTTAAGTCAAATGAGAATTTCTATCGTATTTACAATAAGGATTTTGATGCAGCTATCAAATTAGGTGCGATTGCTGCGGCAAAACCATTGGGTGATTTGGCAAGCGCTTATGAAATCAACAAGCAAACGGTCTTAGCGTTGAACACCGAAGTGCAAAAAGAGTCGGTTCAAATTGCTGAATCCAGTAATAAATTAGTGAATACCATTCAAATTGCATTGGCATTATTGGGTTTATTAATCATCTTTTTGATTGCGTATTTCGGCACTCGCCAAGTGAAACAAATTGAAAGCGCGGTGATGATGCTGGAAAACGACGGTCAGCAAAACCAAATGGCGGTTTTAAACTTACTGGACGAGATGGGCGACTTGGCTGATGGCGACTTAACCGTGCGCGCGGAGGTAAAAGAGAATATTACGGGCGCGATTGCCGATTCTATTAACTATACGATTGATAGCTTGCGTGACTTGGTAACCGAGATTAACCGCGCGTCAGAACAGGTGAATACAGCAACAGGACAAGCGCAGGCGACATCCGTTGGCTTGTTATCTGCGGCAGAAAAACAATCGAAACAGATTACAGAAACAACAGACGCGGTTTCGAATATGACACGCTCAATCTTGCAAGTATCCAGCAACGCGAGCCAAGCTTCACAGGTTGCGCAGCGCTCATTACAAGCGGCGACACAAGGTTCACAAGCGGTACAAAATACGATTGCAGGTATGAACGGCATTCGTGAGCAAATTCAGGAAACTTCAAAACGAATCAAGCGCTTGGGTGAAAGCTCGCAAGAGATTGGTGAGATTGTGGAATTGATTTCTGACATTACTGAACAAACCAATATTTTGGCGTTGAATGCGGCGATTCAGGCGGCATCAGCGGGTGAAGCGGGTCGAGGCTTTACCGTGGTTGCGGAAGAGGTGCAGCGACTAGCGGAACGTTCATCAGAGGCGACTAAACAGATTGGCGCGATTGTAAAAACGATTCAGACCGATACCAACTCTGCGGTTGCCGCGATGGAAAAATCAACTGAGGGTGTGGTTGAGGGAGCGCGATTATCAGATGCAGCGGGTAAAGCACTGACGGAGATTGAAACGGTTACCAACAACTTAGCGCGATTGATTCAATCGATTTCTAGCGCAACTGAAGCGCAAACCGAAGTGGCTTCAACGGTGACGAAAAACATGCAGCAAATTCAGGAAATTACATCGCAAACCACTGAGGGTACAAAACAAACTGCCGAATCAGTTGGTCAGCTGACTACACTGGCCGAGGAATTGCGAGATTCAGTTGCGGGCTTTAAATTGGCTTAATTTAAGTTGTTAATTGACTGAAATACCTATTGTTTGTTTATAGCTAAAGCTTGGTTTTATTAAGCATACTAATTTTAATAGCTATATTTAATTTGGAGTTAAACCTAGGTGTCTGAAAATTTTGATATAGGCCCTTTAACTTGGGTTAAAGACCAAATAAATCAATCACTTGATGCTGTTTTGGTGAATCTAAAAGCAGTGCAAAACAACTTGCACGACACTGCACCATTGCGACTGTCGCAAACAGATTTATACCAAGCATCAGGCGCGCTTGATATGGTTGGCTTAGAGGGCTGTAAACGCTTTTGTGCTGAGCTAGAAAAGCTTGCTGGACGCTTAGAGAAAAAAACAATTGATGCAACACCGCCCTTAATTGAGTCATTTATTAAAGCAGTAGAATCGTTAAAAAGCTATTTGCAAGACCTGCTTGATGGCTCACCTGATATTCCGTTACGACTCTATCCCATCATTCATCCAATTGTTTTGGCTTTAGGTGAAATGATGGATGAAAGTGAGTTATTTTTCCCTGACACCAGCAATAGCGCCCCTAAAGACCTGCCGAGTTTACAGCTTAGTGGTGCTGAATATGCCAGCTTTGTTGTTGAGCAGCGCCTAAGTTATCAAAAGTCTTTATTGAGCTGGTTGCAAACAAAACAGAGTATTGCTTTAAACAGCATGACTCAAGCAGTTGCAAACGTTAGCCAAGCGCAACAAAAAAATAGTGAAAAAACCCTGTGGTGGGCAGCAAGTGCATTTACCGAATCGCTTGAGCAGGCAGAAATAGCCGAAAACTCAGGCGCAAAAAGACTATGCCGTAAATTGGATCAAGAGTTGCGCCATTTATCAGATGCTATGCCAAGACCGCATAATCATTTATTGCGTGATATTTTGTACTATGTTGCAATCAGCAATGTAGATAGAGTCAATATACACAGAGTAAAAGAGGTGTTTGAGCTGGATCTTTTAGTCGATAAAAAATCCAGCATTAGTTTTGATTCTGCTTCGATTGATGCGAAAGAATTAGCGGTCGTTCAGCAGTTAATTGTTCAGTTAGAAGCATTGCGCGAATTGTGGGACGATGTATCGAATACAATCGATTTTAGCAAAGTAAGCACGAGTGCTGGCGTTGCGCAAGTGCACGTTGATAATGTGTTGATGACTAAATTTTCCGATACATTAATGGAAAGCCAGAATCTGACAAGTCAACTCAGTCAAGTTGTTGTGGTTGACTTGTATGCCGCTTTGCAATTGGCAAGTGGTACTTTACGTGATGATGCGACTAAGGTGAATCACGCCGCATTAATTGAAATTGCCGCCGCACTTAACTTATTAGAAACTTCGCTGAATCACTATCAACAGCTTGATGCGGACAGAGTACAAAAACTGTTATCAGAAATGCATCGTTTGGAAGCGATTTCATCTGGTGAAAGCTATGAAAAACTGGGTAATGAACGTGCTAGCGAGCTTGATAGAGACACAGTAAAAGCGGTGGTCACTCAAATTAAAGAAGCGCTTAAAACGACTGAGCAAGCACTGGATACTTATTTCCGTCAACCTGCAGAAAAAGCGCCACTTTCATTAACCGCCAAGCCGTTAAAACAAATTGCCGCCGTGTTTGAAATGTTGGGATTACCCACACCTAATACAATCATCAAAATCAGCAATCAATTTGTAGAACATTTTCAAACAAGTCAATATGTTGTTAATCAGTCTCAATTTGAACTAGTGGCTGAAAGCTTGAGTATGATTGGCTTGTATGCAGATGAAATGCCAAAAACACGGCCTGAGTCTGAACAAGCACTAGAAAAAGCGGTTATTCGCCTCACTGAAGCATTGGCTGATGCTGGCGTTCAATCGGTTGAAACTGTTTCAACAGTTGAAGTTAAACAAACGATACCTGCATCTACCAGTGTTGTCGATGTGTCGCAGATGAGCCCAGCGATTTCGCCAATAGTGATGCATGCAGATGACGTAAAAGTGATTGACCAAGCATTCGATGCTGAACTTTTAGATATTTATTTAACAGAAGCCGAAGAAGTGTTGGCGCACATTGCGCAAAATTGTCAGGCATTGCGTGTTAATTCAACAGATATTGAGGCGTTAATAGAAGTAAGGCGCAGTTATCACACGCTTAAAGGCAGTGGTCGCACGGTCGGGCTCAATACGATGGGCGATATTGCAGGTCAAGTCGAACACTTTTTAAATGGTGTGATTGATAAAAAATCAGTGCTTAATCAACAACAAATTGCGCGTATTGAGCAAATGAATGCTGCTTTTGCCGGCTGGGCAGCAGAGTTACGCGCCAATAATCAAGTGGAAGTGAATCAAACAGCATGGTCTAGTCACGCTGCTGCACTGTCTGAAATATCAGATATTGAACCAGTCGTGGAGTTAAATGCGGAAATTGCGCAAAAAACTCAGACTACAGCATCAGTAGTAGCGAAAAAAGCGAAAAAACCAGAGCCACAAGTATTGATAGGTGGCACCCGCAAGATGAGTCGTGCTTTCTACGATATTTTCGTCAAAGAAAGCATGCAAAACATCACAACTATTGAGCAAGACGCCGCAAGACTCACTACCGATGTCAACTTAACGCCCTCAGCAGAGGCAAAAGTGGCGGCTCATACCTTGGCTAGTAACGCGCTTGCAGCAGAGTTTAAAACAATGGGTGAGCTTGGACGTGCACTGGAAGCATGGTTGAATGAAGTAGAAAATTGGACAATGCAGCACACTAGCCTGTATGGCAGCGTTGCTAAAATGTTATCCAGCATGTGGGTGAAAATATCTGAATTACGCAATCCACGCTCAGCAAGAGCGTTAATTGATGTGCTACTTGAATCTACCGAGCAAGCTAAACAAAATAATGCGCGCGCAGTCAGCATGATTGAGCCAGTTGCTGTAGCAGAGATTACCTTTACATTGCCATCAGAAGAAAATGTGGAGATTAATCAGGAACCAACAGTTGAGGTAGCGGCTGAGCAAGCGATACCAAATATCATCCCAATAGAACCTGTAAAAGAAAAATTTCCTGAAATAAGCCGCGATGACTATGAAGTTAAATTAGCGACAGAAAGCAAAACTTACACTAGAACACCAGCTAGTAATTCTGATCATACTGATGCAAACAGTCATTCAGGCTTCGATAAAACGCAAGTTGACCAAGAATTACTCACCATGTTTATTGAAGAGGCGCGTGAGATTCTGCCAGAAATTGGTACTGAATTACGTGCGTGGCGTGCCCACCCAAAACAATCAGAACACCCAGACGCATTACAGCGCGCTTTGCATACACTCAAAGGCAGTGCGCGTATGGCTGGCCAAGCAGAACTTGGCGATGCCGTGCATGAAATGGAAGATTTGGTTATTCGTTCATTAAAGCGCAAAACGGTCGATATTAGTTTTGACGATATGTTTGTCGATTTAGATAAGATTGGCAGCTTTTTTGAAGACACGTTGGAAAGTACGCCTAAAGAAACCATTAACGCAATTAAACAGCAAGATACGCCACCATCTGGCCGTGCTATTGACCGTAAAGCACAGTTTTTACGCATGCGTGCAGACACACTCGACCGTTTAATTAATGATGCAGGTGAAATTTCGATTACCCGCTCACGCATGGAAAGAGAAATTAGTGGCGTTAAACAATCCTCTAACGATTTAACCGAAAGCGTTACACGCTTACGTAATTATTTGCGTGAGTTAGAAATTGAAGCGGAAACACAATTGCAATCTCGTTTAAGTATTTTGCAAGAATCGAATGAAAATTTTGACCCGCTAGAGTTTGACCGATTTACGCGCTTGCAAGAACTAACCCGCATGATTGCAGAGAGCGTGAACGATGTGGCAACGATTCAGTATGGCTTACTGACCAATTTAGGGCAATCTGAGGCCGCGTTGCAACAGCAAAATCGTATGAATCGTGATTTGCAACAAACGCTGCTGGGTGTGCGTATGTTGCCTTTCCAGCAAATTGCAGAGCGCTTGCAGCGTATTGTGCGTCAAACTGCCAGAGAACTAAAAAAATCAGTTGATTTAGTGATTGAGGGTGAAACAACAGAAATTGACCGCAGCGTGCTGGATAAACTAGGCGCACCGCTAGAGCATTTATTACGTAATGCAGTTGCACATGGTTTAGAACTACCTATTGAACGTAAGAAACAAGGTAAACCAGAAACTGGCACAATCAAACTAAAAGTTATTCAAGATAATGATGAGATTCACATTACAGTGACTGATGATGGCGCAGGTATTAACTTACAGCGCGTTAAAGAAAAAGCGATTCAAAACAACTTACTAGACGCAAGCTCAGAAGTGACTGAGCAATCATTAATGTCGATTATTTTTGAATCAGGCTTTTCAACCGCCGATAAAGTATCGCAAATTGCGGGTCGCGGTGTTGGTTTAGATGTGGTGCGCAATGATATTAGTGGCTTGGGTGGGCGCGTCGATTTAAATAGCGAGTTTGGCAAAGGCACTGTGTTTAGTGTGCATTTACCCGTGACACTAACCGTGGCCCAAGTGCTGGCGGTGCGTTCGGGCGAGACGGTGTACGCTTTGCCAGTTGGTATGATTGAGCAAGCGCAAAAAATTAAACGCCAAGATTTAGTGAATGCTTATGCGGCAGGCGAAATTACTTGGGCAGATAAAAAATATCCGATTCATTACTTATCTAAATTGCTTGATCATGAAGAGCACCAGCCAGAAGACCATGCATATTCGTCTATTCTGCTGTTGCGCAGTGGTTCTTATAACACTGCTTTACATATTGATGAAGTGGTCGGCAACCAAGAAGCCGTGATGAAACCAATTGGTGCGCAATTGGCGCGTGTGCCTGGCATTGTGGGCGCTACAGTAGCTGGGGACGGTAGTATTATGCTGATTATTAACCCAGTACAGTTGGCCAATCGTGAAATATTAGCAGTGGGCAGCGTTGTGGTTAAATCGCCTAAAAAAGTAGCCGTAGTCACAGCCAAACCGCGTGCCTTAGTAGTAGATGATTCACTCACCATGCGTAAAGTGTTGGGTCGTTTATTGGAGCGCGAGGGCTACGAAGTGTTACTTGCTAAAGATGGTATGGATGCAATGCAAGTATTGCAAGAATCAACACCCGACATTATCCTAACCGACATTGAAATGCCGCGAATGGATGGTTTTGGCTTGGCGCGTAATATTCGTGATGATGCGCGTACAGCAAACACGCCGTTGATTATGATTAGCTCGCGTACTGCAGATAAACATCAAAATTTAGCGAAAGAAATTGGCGTAGATGCTTTCTTTGGTAAACCTGTTCAAGATGATGAATTGATTGGAAAAGTGAACGAATTGCTAGCTAAACAGCAAACCAAGCATTAATTTACAGCAATACTTAACCATAAAAATCCACCGAATTTTGGTGGATTTTTTACTTTTGAAGCGCAATATTTTGCATCAATTTTTTGAGCGAGCGAGTAAAATATCGCCATGCAAGAAGAAGCCAATTCCCCTTTAAAAAATACTCAGCAAATGCCGCCACAGTTTGTGCATTTACGCTGTCACAGCGAATATTCAATTGTCGATGGTATTGTGCGCATTGATGATTATATTGATGCGGCCAGCAAAGACGCCATGCCAGCGCTTGGCTTAACCGATTTAAGCAATTTATTTGGCGCAATTAAATTTTATAAAGCGGCGCGTGGGCGTGGCATCAAACCAATTGTTGGTTGCGATATCTGGCTAGAAAATACTAAAAATCGCGATCAAGCCCATCGTCTATTGTTATTGGTTCAAAACAAAACAGGCTATCGCCAATTGTGTGGCTTATTAAGCCGCGCTTACCTAGAAAACCAATATCGCGGTCGCGCAGAGCTTAAGTTTGAATGGCTTCAAAATACTGAGGGCTTATTATTAATTTCTGGCAATGCACAAAGTGATATTGGCGCGGCATTAAGTGCTGGCAATGCTGCGCTTGCTGCAAAGCTAGCGCAAACATGGGCTACGCTATTTGCAAATCGATTCTATTTAGAAGTACAGCGTGTGTCAGATGCTAATAGTAATCCAGCGCAAGAGTTATTAATTCAGCAAGTGCTTGTTTTAGCAAACAATACTAACTTACCAGTCGTAGCAACGCATCCTATACAATTTACAACGCCAGATGATTTTAAAGCGCATGAAGCGCGTACTTGCATCGCTGAGGGCTACATGCTGGCGGATAAGCGCCGCCCTAAAAATTTCACTGAGCAGCAATATTTCAAATCGCAGACCGAGATGTCAGCGCTGTTTGCAGACATGCCTGAAGCCTTGGCGAATACAGTTGAAATTGCCAAGCGATGCAATTTAGTGATTGAGCTGGGCAAAAATTATTTACCTAACTTTCCAACGCCTAACGGCGAAAGCTTGGATGCTTTTTTGGTGCAACAGTCACACGTGGGTTTAGCTGCGCGCCTGCAAAGTCTTTATCCTGATAGCGAATTACGTGAAGCAAAACGGTCAGAATATGAAACTAGGCTTGAGTTTGAATGCAAAATCATTAACCAAATGGGTTTTGCTGGCTATTTCTTAATTGTTGCGGATTTTATTAACTGGGCTAAAAATAATGGCGTACCGGTTGGGCCTGGTCGCGGCTCGGGTGCTGGTTCTTTGGTTGCCTATAGCTTAAATATTACCGATTTGGATCCGCTGCAATACAACTTGCTGTTTGAGCGTTTTTTAAATCCAGACCGGGTTTCCATGCCTGACTTCGATATTGATTTTTGCATGGATGGTCGCGACCGCGTCATTGACTACGTCAAACAAAAATATGGCTTGGATGCCGTTTCACAAATCGCTACCTTCGGTACCATGGCCGCTAAGGCGGTGATTCGGGATGTGGGTCGCGTATTGGATTTACCGTTTAATTTTGTAGATGGCATTGCCAAATTAATCCCGCTGGAATTGGGTATTACCTTAAGCAGCGCGCTGGAAAAAGAGCCGCAACTACAAGAGCGGCGCGAAAAAGAAGAAGAAGTTGCAGAGTTACTTGAGCTGGCATTGAGGCTAGAAGGCTTGGTGCGAAACGTAGGTATGCATGCGGGCGGCGTATTGATTAGCCCAGGTAAGATATCCGACTTTTCACCTATCTATTGTCAAGCCGATGGCGCCAGCTTGGTCAGCCAGTATGACAAAGATGATGTAGAAGCAGTTGGCTTGGTTAAGTTTGACTTTTTGGGCCTAAGAACGCTGACGATTTTGGAATTGGCGCTGAATAACGCCAATAAACAGCGCGCCGCATTGGGTGAAGCGCCGCTGAGTTTTGAAACACTGCCGCTTAACGATAAAGCCAGCTATAACTTGTTAAAGACAGCCAATACCACGGCGGTTTTCCAGCTAGAGTCGCGCGGCATGAAGGATATGCTGAAGCAGGCCAAGCCAGATTGTTTTGAAGATATTATTGCGCTGGTTGCTTTGTATAGACCTGGTCCTATGGATTTGATTCCTGATTTCTGCCGTCGTAAGCATGGTCAACAACGTGTGGAATATCCGCATCCAGCGACAGAATCCATTCTTAAAGAAACCTACGGCATTGCGGTTTATCAAGAGCAGGTGATGCAAATCGCGCAAGTAGTGGCGGGTTACAGCTTGGGTGGTGCGGATTTGCTGCGTCGCGCCATGGGCAAAAAGAAAAAAGAAGAAATGGATGCCCAGCGCGCTATTTTTGTGGAAGGCTCACTTAAAAACGGCCTTAACGAAAAGCAGGCGACCGAGTTATTTGATTTGCTAGAAAAGTTTGCGGGTTATGGTTTTAATAAATCGCATGCCGCCGCCTATGCCTTAGTTGCTTACCATACGGCTTATTTAAAAGCGCATTATCCTGCTGCGTTTTTAGCGGCCACCATGTCGGCGGATATGAATAATACCGATAATATCCACAGCTTTTTTGACGATTGTGCGCCCAACAAAGTAGAAGTGTTGCCGCCAGATGTGAATCAAAGTGGTTATCGCTTTACGCCGCTAAATAATAGCCAAATGTTGTATGGCTTAGGTGCGATTAAGGGTACTGGCTTGGCGGCGATTGAGCTAATTGAAGCAGCGCGCGAAGCCGATGGGCCTTTTAAAGATTTATTCGATTTCTGTAATCGATTAGATTTACGCAAAGTAAATAAGCGCGTGATTGAATCGCTGATTCGCGCTGGTGCTTTTGATAAACTAGAGCCGAATCGCGCGGCTTTATTGGCGGCGGTAGGTATGGCGGTAACGGCGGCTGAGCAAAATAATAGCAATGCTGGGCAAAATAATTTATTTGGTGATGTTGCTGATACCAAACATGATTTACCTAATGTTAGAGCGTGGTCGCCAGAGCAGGCTTTAATTGAAGAAAAAGCGGCATTAGGGTTTTATTTAAGCGGTCATCCTTTTTTAAATGCAAAACAGGATGTTAGCCAGTTTGTGCGCGGCTCATTGGCCGATTTAACGCCGCAAGATCAACCCAAATTAATGGCGGGCATTGTGGTGGGTGTGCGTGTGCGCATGACGCAGCGCGGAAAAATGGCGATTGTGACGATTGACGATGCGATTTCGCGCGTAGATGTAGTGGTGGGTAGTGAGATGCTGAACCAAAGTGCGCATTTAATTAAAGAAGACAATTTGCTGGTGATTGAGGGCCGCGTTAGTCATGATGAGTTTTCTGGCGGCATACGAGTTAATGCGCGTAAATTATACGATTTAGCCGCTGCGCGCAGCCATTATGCCAGCATGCTCAAAATTTCGTGCAACGGGCAATCGGATGCAGCAAAGCTAACCGCGATATTGAATCCATATAAGCGCAAAAATACTGAATCAGATAAAAAATGGTGCCCAGTGAAAATTGAGTATCACAATGCAAAAAGTCAAGTCAGTGTGATGTTGGGCGATGCATGGCGTGTAGAATTGCATGATGAATTGTTGCAACATTTGACGAATTGGTTATCGAAAGAAAACGTTAAAATCCTATATAATTAAACTGTTTGTAATAAATGAGCAATATAAACTGATGACATTAAGACGCGCCACAGACACTAAAATAAGTTACTTAGATTTTGAGCAGCCAATTGCTGAGCTTGAAAAGCGTATCGAAGCTTTGCAGGTTTCGCATGATGAGCATGAGAGCCTTGATATTTCTAAAGAGCTGGACCAGCTGCAAAAAAAGCAAAAAAAATTGCTGGAAGAAACGTATCAAAATCTAAGCGCATGGCAAATTTCGCAAGTTGCCCGTCATCCTCAACGACCTTACACCTTAGACTATATTCGTGAATTATTTACCGATTTTGAAGAGTTGCATGGCGACCGTGCTTACTCAGATGATCCTGCGATTGTGGGCGGCCTAGCGCGCTTTGAAGGTATTCCTGTTGTCGTGATTGGCCATCAAAAAGGCCGTGATGTAAAAGAGCGTCAATATCGCAATTTTGGTATGCCACGCCCTGAAGGCTATCGCAAAGCGTTGCGTTTATACCGATTAGCAGAAAAATTCGGTTTGCCGATTGTGACTTTAATTGACACGCCCGGCGCGTACCCAGGCATTGGTGCCGAAGAGCGCGGCCAAAGTGAGGCGATTGCCAAAAATCTATACGTGATGGCAGAGCTGAAAACGCCAATTGTTGGTGTGATTATTGGCGAAGGCGGCTCAGGCGGCGCGCTGGCTTTGGGTGTGGTTGACCAACTATTAATGCTGCAATACGCGACTTATTCGGTGATTTCACCCGAAGGCTGCGCATCAATTTTATGGAAAAGCGCCAGCAAGGCGGCTGAGGCGGCAGAAACATTAGCCATTACTGCCGATAGACTGAAAGGGCTTGGTTTAGTGGATATCATTGTTAGCGAGCCATTAGGTGGTGCGCACCGCGATATTGAGTTAACCATGAAATCCTTACGAAAAACGCTTAAAGATCAATTGGTGGCCTTACAGAAAAAAGATACTGATCAGCTATTAGCCGCTCGTTATACACGCTTGATGGGTTATGGCAAATTCAAAGAAACAGTCGCCAAATAAGTCATTGCAAAAAGAACATTTGCATCGAAAATCATCGATTCAAGATACGCTTTCAGCACAAGTTAATACTTTTTTTAGCACTATTTTTTCATCAAAAAAATGTGTTAAGTCGCATGTCGTTATTGGTTTAAGTGGCGGCTTAGATTCATCTGTATTGCTTCATCTATTGGCAAATCTACGCCAAACATTACCTTTCCAACTCAGCGCCCATCATGTGCATCATGGTTTAAGCGCGCATGCCGATGCATGGGCGGATTTTTGTGAAAAAAGCTGCGATGCGCTTAATATTCCACTGACTATTTCAAAAGTAAAAGTTGATATTAATAGTGGACTAGGCGTTGAAGCGAGTGCGCGCCAAGCACGCTATGCGGTTTTGCTGGCAAATGATGCCGATTATATTTGCACCGCTCATCATCAAGACGACCAAGCTGAAACTTTGTTGTTACAACTGGCGCGCGGCGCGGGCGTAAAAGGTTTGTCTGGCATGGCAGCAATCGATGATGCAAGAAAGCTGTTGCGGCCTCTGCTGAGTATCAGCAGGGTAGAATTAGAAGCATATGCACAACAGCATCAATTGAGCTGGGTAGATGATGATAGTAACGCCAATACGCAATTTGACCGCAATTTTATGCGGCATAGCGTGCTACCGATTTTAATGCAGCAATATCCTGCCATTAAACAAACGCTGGCGCGCACCGCGCAACATTTAGCAGATGCAAATGACTTATTAAATGTGCTGGCAGCGCAAGATGCTCAAGCGGACTTAACCCAAAAATTGGGTGAAAAAACATTGGCGTTGGCGCCTTTGAAGCAGTTAGATTTAAATCGAATCAATAATGTTTTGCGCTGGTGGCTTGCAAAAAACAATGTACTTATGCCCAGCGCGGCGCAATTACAACAAATCACTCAACAATTGTTGCATGCGAAATCAGATGCAGCTATTAAAATTCAGTTAAAGACTGAAGGTGATTTGACGATTAGGCGTTATCAAGATTACGCGTATTTAGTAGCTGAAACACCAAGTCTGGCAATTGATTATGTCTGGCAAGGCGAGGCGGCGTTAAGTTTTGCCAATCAAACGCAGTTAACTTTTGAGAAAAAGTTGGGCGAGGGTTTAAGCCTAAAGTATTTAGACAGCAAAATTTTGCGCATAAAAACGCGCAGTGGCGGCGAGCATATTAAACCTGATTCTAATCGCCCCAGCCGCAGCTTAAAAACAGTGATGCAGCAAGCTGCAATTCCACCTTGGCAGCGTAGCCAGTTACCGCTTATTTTTGTGGGTGAAACGCTGGCAATGATTCCCAATATTGCAGTAGAAACCAGTTTAAAAGCGGCTACCGATGAAATGGGTCTTGTTGTGACTTGGCAGCAGCTTTAAGCTATTTTTTAAGCAAGCCCTCAAGCTTAGGCCAAATATTTTCTAGCAATTTTGGCTGTGCAGCAGCGGTAGGGTGCAGACCATCGTCCTGAACAAGACTGCGATTACCTGCAACGCCATCTAAGAAAAAAGGCACCAAATTCAGCTTATATTGTTTGGCTAAAGTTTCGTAGATGCCGCTAAATTTTTGCGTATATTGAATACCGTAATTAGGCGGTATTTTCATTCCCAGCAGCATCACGGTCGCATTTTTGGCTTTGGCTTGCGCTATCATGTTATTCAAATTGCTCTGCATATCGTCCAAGCTCAGGCCACGCAAACCATCATTTGCACCAAGCTCAATCACCACAATTTTAGGCTGATGCACTTTCAGCATTTGATCAAAACGGGTTAAGCCACCACTAGTCGTTTCGCCACTAATACTGGCGTTAACAACTTTATATGCACTATTTTGATGTTTTAGTTTGTTTTCTAGCAAAGCGACCCAACCTGTATTAGGTTGGATGCCGTAAGCGGCAGATAAGCTATCGCCAAAAACAACGATGGTTTGCGCGGCTTGTGCCGTGCTTGCAACCAAAGCGAATAGAATAAGACTAACCCAAGTGGTAAAAAACTGAGTTAAAAAATCAAATAAACGAGAACGCATACATGCTACTTTCTGAACAGAATTTTCAAACGATTGACCAAGATATAACAACGCGCAGCCATGCTATTTTAGCGACAAACTTATGCAAAAGTGTGGGCGAAGCGCCAAACAAGATAGATATTCTAACCAATTTGCAGCTGCAAGTGGCTTTGGGTGAGAGTGTAGCGATTGTGGGTAGTTCTGGCTCTGGTAAATCAACCTTACTCGGTTTGCTGGCGGGGCTGGATAATCCAACTAGCGGTAGCGTGACTGTACAAGGTGCGGCTTTTAGCGATTTAGATGAAGATGCGCGCGCAGCTGTTCGCGGCAAGCATATGGGTTTTGTGTTTCAATCGTTTCAATTATTACCCACCATGACTGCTTTGGAAAATGTGATGCTGCCCATGCAGCTTGCTAATCAAAACAAGGCTAGTCAAAAAAATGCTAAAGAAATCGCGATGGAAACGCTGGCAAAAGTAGGGTTAAGTACGCGGTTAAATCATTACCCCAAACAGCTTTCTGGTGGTGAGCAACAGCGAGTGGCGATTGCGCGTGCTTTTGCACCACAGCCTGCCATTTTGTTTGCAGATGAACCCACTGGCAATTTAGATTTAGCTACAGGTGAGCGCATTATTGATTTGCTCTTTAGCTTGAATCAGGCGGCGGGTAAAACGCTGATTTTGGTGACGCATGATGTGAAATTGGCGCAACGTTGCCAACGCACATTAACGCTGAATAACGGCCAATTAAGCGAAACTTTAAGCGCATGATATTTAAACTAAGCTACCAGCAATTATTCTCGCAATGGAAATCTGGCGATTTGCGCGTGATGGTGTTTGCGCTGATTTTGGCCGTGACATCAATAACCGCAGTCAATTTCTTTATTAATCGTATTGCTTTGCATTTAAATTCACAGGGCGGCATGTTATTAGGCGGCGATTTAGTGGTGATTTCAGATCATGCGATTCCAGCTGATTATGCGGCGCTTGCCAAAAAATTTAATCTGCAAAGTACGTCAACGCTGGAATTCCCTAGCATGGTGATTAACGATTCGCTGAATCAATTGGCTGAAATCAAAGCTGTGCAGAATAATTTCCCGTTAAGAGGCGATTTTAACGTTCAACTTAACCTTAAAAAAACAGCAGAAAATATTCGCAACACACCAAACCAAAATGAGGTATGGCTAGAGCCGCGATTGGCTACAGTTTTAAATGTATCTATTAATGATATGGTAGAAGTAGGCGCAGCAAAATTCAAAGTGGCAGGCATTTTGGTGCGCGAATCATCGCGCGGTGGCGATATGTTCAGCTTTGCGCCGCGTCTGATGATGCATGTCGATGACATCGCCAAAACCGAATTGATTCAGTTTGGTAGCCGCGTTAAATATCAATTTTTGGTTGCGGGCAGTGCAGATAATATTGCGCGTTTTTCTAAAGCCATAACGCCAAAACTAAAACGCAGCGAACGCATACAAGACGTTAAAACCGCCAGACCAGAAATCAAAAGTGCGCTGGATAAAGCCGAAACATTTTTAGGGTTAAGTGCAATGGCAAGCGTGGTGTTGTCTATTGTGGCGATGCTGCTGGCCAGCGCGCCATTTGTGGCAAGAAGCACCAATACTGCCGCTCTAATGCGTTGTTTTGGCGCGAATAGGGCAGTTATACAGAAAATATTTCTGCTACAAACAGCCATGCTGGCGCTGATTGGCGGCGTGCTGGGCTGTGTGATTGGCTATGTTTTGCAATATGGGCTGGCTTATATCGCAGGCCAGTTGTTTGTAGAAACGCTACCTAGCCCCAATTTAATGCCAGTAATGATGGGGCTTAGTCTTTCGTTTGCTATTTTGTTCAGCATTATGTGGCCGCATATTCAAGCGCTAAAAAATATTTCTATTATGCGTATTTTAAGGCGTGATGAGGCAGAAGCACCTGTTAAGCTATGGCTAAAATATGCACCTATTGTTCTCGTGAGTATGATTTTAATTGCTGTATTAGCTAAAACTTGGCAGTTGGCCTTGGCATTTTTAGCAGGTATTTTAGGCATTTGTTTAGTGGCTGGCTTATTGGCTTTTGGCTTGGCTAAATTACTAAATCACATTAGTCAGCAACTTAAAGGTCAGTATGCCATCAGTTTTGGCTTGTCTAATTTGAATCGGCGTTTAGGTTTATCCATTGCGCAGATGATTGGCTTTAGCTTGGGCGCGATGGTGTTGATGTTGCTGATGATGATTAAAACCGATTTACTAGACGCTTGGCGCGGCTCTATGCCGATAGATGCGCCTAATCGGTTTGTGATTAATATTCAGCCTAACCAAGTTGAGCCAGTTAAACGGTTTATTGAAGCATTAAAAGTCGATAAACCGCAAGTATTCCCAATGATTCGCGGGCGATTAGTCGCAAAAAACAATCAGGAAATTAACCCAGATTTATTTGAGGACGAACGTGCTAAACGACTAGTTTCGCGCGAGTTTAATTTATCTAGCGCGGCGAATATGCAAGCCGATAACAAGCTGTTGCAAGGGCGTTGGTGGCAAACAGATGAAGCAGGACAGCCATTTGTATCGATTGAAGAAGACATTGCCAAAACGCTGAATATTCAGCTTAACGATGTGTTAACTTATGATATCGCGGGTAGCCGTATTGACTTAACGGTAAAAAGTATCCGAAAAGTGGAATGGGATAGCATGCGCGCTAACTTTTTTGCTGTCACCCCATTAAATACCCTTAAAGATTACCCGACTAGTTACATGACGGCATTCTATTTGCCGCAAAATCAAGACATGAACGCGTTGGTGCAGCAATTTCCGAACTTTACGGTGATTGATACCGCCAGTATCATGAATCAAGTGCGCGACATTATGAATAAGCTGACTTTGGCGGTTGGTTTTGTGTTTATGTTTTGCTTAGTTGCAGGATTAATTGTGTTGTATGCCGCATTAATCGCCACACGTGAAGCGCGCTTGCAAGAATCTGCATTGTTAAGAGTTTTAGGTGCATCTCGCCAGCAAGTCACTATTGCCATGCTAACCGAATTTGCCAGCATTGGTTTAGTGGCGGCTTTAGTAGCCATTATGATGGCAGTAGCACTGAGTGCATATTTAAGTATTTTTGTGTTGGAAATTCCTTATCAATTGAATATCAATTTAGCGATTGGTATTTTTGTTTTAACCACACTTCTTATCCCGCTAGCCGCTTGGTCTGTCATTCGCAGCTATTTAAATGTGCCACCAAAGCAGCTGTTAAATAGCATCTAGACACAGTTTATTTGGTTGTATACAACCTATATGGTGGTTGTATACAACCATATTTTGCGGTTATAATCTCAATTCCTGCTTGTATTTCAATCGTGAGTGATTGATTTTATTCAATATTTTTTTGTCTTAAATATTGGAATATATTTTGCATATGATTATCTGATGTATAAATCCAATCATAGGAAAAGCACATGAGAAAACCATTACAACCAAAATATATATTATTAGCCATTATTGCAGCCTACGCTGCGCCTCAATCATTGTTAGCGGAAGAGTTAAGTGCGATTACAACTGAAAAAGTTGAAGTCATCAGCACAACGCCACTGCAAGGTATTGGTTTGCCTTTGGAGAAAATTCCTGCCAACGTGCAATCGGTAAAAGGCGAGCAGCTTGAAGAGCAAAAGAGCTTAAGTATTGCAGACTATATTAATCAGAATTTAACAGGCGTCAGCGTTAACGATACGCAAAATAATCCGTATCAACCAGATGTCAGCTTTCACGGATACTCAGCTTCGCCATTGCTTGGCACACCGCAAGGCTTATCTGTTTTTGTTGATGGCGTACGTGTGAATGAGCCGTTTGGTGATGTGGTGAATTGGGATTTAATCTCAACCAATTCAATTAATAGCATTAACTTAATTCCTGGCTCTAATCCATTATTTGGTCTTAATACTTTGGGCGGCGCGTTATCAGTGCAAACCAAAAGCGGCCGCACAAATCCAGGTGGTGCCATCGAATATTATCAAGGTT
This sequence comes from Methylotenera sp., assembly GCA_021732405.1. Taxonomy (GTDB): domain Bacteria; phylum Pseudomonadota; class Gammaproteobacteria; order Burkholderiales; family Methylophilaceae; genus Methylotenera_A. Next base: position 36,209 of record JAKFVB010000075.1, on the reverse strand, counting down.
CTTGGGGTCGTAAAGCAGGCTCTGCAGAGTTTGGTGGCGTAACCGAAGATGGCTCAATTGATTACTTTATTTCTGGCAATGTGTTTTCTGAAGATGGCTGGCGCGATTTTTCACCGAGTGATGTCGGTCAACTATTTGCAAAAGTAGGCTGGCAAAACGAAACAACAGCGCTTAATTTAAGTTACACAGGTGCTGATAATAAATTAATCGGTAACGGTTTAGCGCCAAATGATTTTTTGCGCCAACAAGGTCGTGATTCGATTTTAACCAGACCAGACTTAACCGAAAATAAACTCTCATTTTTTAATTTAAATTGGAGTCACTTTTTTAATGATGACACACAGTTAAGTGGTAATACTTATTATCGCAAAGCAAAAACAAGTACATTGAATGGTGATGGAAATGATGACTTTGATGAGGGTGATGTCGTAAGTGGTGGTGATGGCGTAGATGCTGCTGAATTGGCTGCGGCAGATGCGAATTGCCTTGCAGGAATTGATGCAGATGAGTTTTGTAGTGGTGCGCTAAACCGCACTAACTCTGATCGCACTGGATATGGCTTTAATGCGCAATTGACATTTGGTCAAGATTTTATGCAAATGAAGAATCAGTTTATTACAGGTTTTGGTTACGATTACGGCAGAACGAATTTTAGACAAAATACTGAATATGGTTTAGTGAATAGCACGCGTGGCATCGACGGAACAGGCGTGTTTAACGAGCCAGCAGAGTTGGGCCCAGATGGTATTGCATTGGCGGCACAAGATGAAAACTTACAAGTTAGATTACGCGGCGTGTCTAAAACATGGAGTGTATTTGCAACAGATACCTTGTCGCTCAACCCAATGTGGCATTTAACGCTATCTGCGCGATACAACCACACTAAAGTAGAGAATGACGATCAGTTCAACCCGATTCCAAACCCGGTTGAAGCAGATAATTCTTCATTAACCAGCGACCAAAGCTTTAATCGTATTAACCCAGCAGTTGGTGTTAACTTCACTCCAAGTAAAGATTTAACGGCTTACGCAAGTTACAACGAAGGTAGCCGTGCACCAACCGCAATCGAGTTGGGTTGTGCAAATCCTGATCAACCATGTCGTTTGCCGAATGCTTTTGCTGGTGACCCGCCGCTAGACCAAGTGGTTGCAAAAACATTTGAAGCTGGCTTGCGTGGTAATTTAACGCAAGATATTAAATGGTCATTAGCCGCTTATCGCGCACAAAACTTTGATGATATTCAATTTATCGCCGCCAATGCGCAAGGTGCTGGTTACTTTGATAACGTTGGTAAAACAAGGCGCCAAGGGTTTGATGCGGCATTAAATGGCCGTTTAGATAAATTCACATGGGCACTTGGTTATAGCTATGTAAAAGCGACGTATGAATCAGACTTCGAAATTGCAAGTGAGTTAAATGAAACCGTAGCTGGCAGCGAAATTCAGCAAGTAGGTAAAGGCGACAACATTCCTGGTATTCCGCAACATCAACTGAAATTACGTGCAGCCTATGATGTAACACCTTCATGGAATATCGGAACCAATATCTTTGCTTTCTCTGACCAATATTCTCGTGGCAACGAAAATAATCAGTTTGATGGCGAGGGCGCTAAAGTGAGTGGCTACCTTGTGATGAATTTAGATACACGTTACAACTTTGGCAATAGTGGCTGGCAACTTTTCGCAAGGGTCAACAATATATTTGACCGCGAATATAACAATGGCGGCCTGTTAGGCGAGCATCGCTTTGATGCAAGCACAGGCGCATTTACTGGTAACGAAGTAACACCAGCATTTTACGCACCAGGCGCGCCGCGTGCAGGTTGGTTTGGCGTACGCTATGAGTTTGGTGGTAAAAAATCAGTTGCTAGTTTAGATAATAACTAAGCTAGATGATAATTAATGCGTAATTAAGGACAACATTGCTTGCACAACAAACCCCGTTAGAAGATTTAAAATCTAAACAGCATTTCACTCAACCTAAAAAAGTATTGATTGTGGAAGATGAAGTGCTGTTTGCACGCGCTGTGCAAAAGCGTTTGCAAAAAGCGGGGTATGAGTGTGAGCATGTTGAAAATTTAGCCGATGCGCGTGCTATTCATAAACAATTTAGCGCAGATTTAGTATTGCTAGACATGCGATTGCCAGATGGCAATGGCTTAGACTTAATTGCCGAATTTGTTGCAAAAAGTATTGTTACTATTGTCATGACAGCTTATGGCGAAGTGAGCGATGCTGTTAACGCCATGAAATTAGGCGCGCATGATTATTTAAAGAAACCCATCGACTTAGAAGAGCTGTTATTAGTCGTTGAAAAAAACGAAAAAACGGCCAACCTACAAGCAAGCGTAGATTATTCGCGCCAACGCAATGCACACTCAAGTGATGGCATCACCTTAATTGGCGATAGCCCCGCTACACAAAGTATTCACATGCAAATTGCGCGTATTGCACAATTAGGCCATATTACCGATGCCATTGCACCCACTGTATTGATTACAGGAGAAACTGGCACTGGTAAAGATGTAGCAGCGCGCTTATTACATGCGTCTGGCGCCAATGCAGATAAGCCATTTGTGCATGTAGATTGTGCTTCACTGCCAAATGAGCTAATTGAAAGTGAGTTATTTGGTCATGAAAAAGGCGCTTTTACCAATGCAATCACTTCTAGGCCAGGCTTAATTGAGGCAGCTGAAGACGGCACTTTATTTTTGGATGAAATTGGTGAATTGCCACTAACTTTGCAAGCAAAATTGCTCAGTGTGCTAGAACGCAGGCGTGTACGACGTTTAGGCTCAACCAAAGAACGTATTGTGCCTGCACGCATTATTGCTGCAACTAATCGCGATTTGCATGAAATGTCGCAAAGCGGGCGATTTAGGTCTGATTTATATTATCGATTGAATGTGATGACTATTTCGCTGGCACCTTTGCGCGAGCGCGGTCACGACATACTGCAGCTTGCCAAGCATTTTACGCAATTAACAGAAAAGCGTTATGGCTTAAGCAAACATGTGTTTAGTCAATCAGCGATAGAAGCTATGCAAGGATACAATTGGCCTGGCAATGTGCGTGAATTGCGTCATCAAATTAGCCGTGCTGTGTTATTAAGTAGTCAGTCACAAATTACAGCAGCTGACTTAAACTTGTCAGGTAGCAAAACCCTAGATCAAAAAACAAAAGTCGCCTCAGAAAGTAATCAGCAAACACAAGTAACATTGGACGCAGCTGAAAAAAGCATGATACTGAATGCCTTGGAAGCCACGCATAACAATGTTTCTGAGGCCGCGCGCAAACTAGGTATTACGCGTATGACCATGCGTTATCGTATTGATAAGCACGGTATTAATCTCTAAGCGAGCACTGCGCTCAAACTTAACCACTTTAAAATGCCTATTTCTTGGGCACGCTGATGATTCACCTCATGGTATTATTCCCAGTTGTTAAATACTTAAATTGTTGAGTATCTGTGTGGGTATTATTTTATGAAATTAGGCACTCCATTAACCGCTTCTGCCACTAAAGTCATGTTGCTTGGCAGTGGTGAACTTGGTAAAGAAGTGATTATCGCGTTGCAGCGCTTTGGCGTTGAAGTCATTGCGGTAGACCGCTATCCAAACGCGCCAGGCCACCAAGTTGCGCATCGCGCCTACACCATTGATATGACCGATGCAGAATTACTTAAAGCATTGGTTGCAAGCGAAAAGCCACATTTTATTGTGCCAGAAATCGAAGCGCTCAATACGGATGCCTTGGCTGATATTGAAAACAGCGGCACTGCTACTGTCATTCCAACAGTAAGAGCAGTGCAGTTAACCATGAATCGTGAGGGAATTCGCCGCTTAGCTGCTGAAGAACTCAAACTACCCGTTTCGCCCTACGCTTTCGCGCGTAGTGAAGCAGAACTTCAAGCCGCGATTGATGGTGGTATCGGCTACCCCTGCTTTATTAAACCAACTATGTCATCTTCTGGCAAAGGTCAATCACGCATTACGCAAGCCAGCGAGGTAAAAGCGGCATGGGATTATGCAGCTACAGGCGGACGCGTGAATCAAGGTGTAGTGATTGTAGAGGGTCAAATTGATTTTGATTACGAAATTACACTACTTACCGTGCGCGCGAAAAATGCACAAGGTGAAACGCAAACCTATTTCTGCGAACCCATAGGCCATGTGCAAAAAAACGGCGATTACGTTGAAAGCTGGCAGCCACAAGCGATGACAGCCAATGCGCTGAAAGCCTCGCAGCATATTGCCAAAACCATTACCGATAGCTTGGGTGGTTTCGGTTTGTTTGGCGTAGAGCTATTTGTTAAAAATGATCACGTATGGTTTAGTGAGGTCAGCCCACGTCCGCATGACACAGGCATGGTGACCATGTGCAGCCAGCGTTTAAGCGAGTTCGAGTTGCACGCCCGCGCCATTTTAGGTTTACCTGTGGATGTAACCATGACGCAAACGGGTGCAAGCGCGGTGATTTACGGCGGTGTAGATAGTCAAAACCTAAGCTATGAGGGATTAGAAGCTGCTTTAAGCGTGCCTAACAGTGATATTCGCCTATTTGGCAAACCAGAGTCATTTGCGCGCCGCCGCATGGGCGTTGCCTTGGCAACTGGTAAAGATAGTGATGAAGCCAGAAACCGCGCAAAACTGGCGGCTAGCTTAGTTAAACCCGCTGAGCGTTAATTTTAGCTGGTTTGAGTGATGCTTGATAAAATCAATGAGGTAGGTGCTAGCAAAGCCACGTTTTACGACTTATTAGGTGGCGAACAAGGCGGTACAGCAGCTATCCGTGAATTAGTAGAAACTTTCTACGACATTATGGATACTGACAAAAAAGCTGCGCCAATTCGTGCTATGCATCCTGACGATTTAACTGCCTCACGTGAAAAGCTATTTATGTTTTTAAATGGTTGGACAGGTGGTCCACAGTTGTATATTGAGCGTTATGGACATCCGTTTTTACGTCGCAGGCACTTACCTTTTAGTATTAATGAAAGCGCGCGAGACCAGTGGATGTACTGCATGATAAGTGCAATGCAGCAACTGAAAATGGATGAAAAGTTAATGCAAAAATTAGCCGAACAATTGTATGGCGTCGCTGATTTTATGCGCAATCAGTAATTATAAAGCCAGTCAAATCAGCCTACCAAATAGTAGTAAAATCAACAAAATAACGCAAAATAACGCTTCAAACTGCTATAGTAACTAAAAAATAACGGTTATCGTAAGGGGGTTTGCTTGGCTAAAAGCAGATGGTTACGAAAAATTGCTGGCATGTTTTGGATTCATGTTATTGGCATACATGTATTGATGCTATTTTCAGTATCGTCTCAAGCAAAGCCTATTGATTTTTATAGCAGTGACTTTTTGGCGCAGTATCCCCGTATCTTTGCGCTAATCTATCCGGATTATCAGTTCAGCTTAAGCTGGATTATTACTTATAAATTTGAATTTGCTTTAGCCATACTGTTTTTACTCGCTGCCATTTTGTTGGCTTTGTTGCTGCTAGATTGGCAATTAAGAAGAATGGTGACGCAGCGATTTTTATCTCCCACTTTCTCTGCCGAAACAAATGCTGACCATATTCATTACCCTACGCATAAAGTATGGGTGATTGGTATGTTGTTTGTTGCCTGTTTGATTGTTTTTTTTGTGCATATGTTACTGACCTATCAGTTTTATGCAGACCAGCGTTATGTGCAATGGATGAGCGTTGGTTTTTTTGTTTTTGTGCTGTATGGCAGTTATTTATTTGGTAATTTAAAGCGTAGCAAGCAGTTAGAAAAACTAATCAATAAATTGCACATGCAAAATATTGATAAAAATATTGTGCAAGAAAAGCTGCAACAAAGTGAGCAACGCCTACAAAAGCAAAATGCCAGTTTAGCTCACTTAGCAACCATGCAATTGGGAAACTGGCAAAATCCAGAAGCGATTTTCAGGGAAATTGCGCAGGTATCAGCGGATGCACTGAATGTTGAACGTGTAAGCGTTTGGCGATTTAATGATAGTTTTACACAATTGGAATGCCTAGGTTTATATATTAAATCTAAGCATTTGCACACAGTATCTATGCCGCTTAATGCGGCAGATTTACCCGAATATTTTAAACACCTTAAGCAAAGCCGTGTTATTTCTATTAATGATGTTTACCAACATCCCGCCACATCAGAATTTACTCAAAGCTATCTGCAAAATAACAATATTGGCGCAATGTTAGATGGCACGATTTGGTTAAACAATGAAGTGATTGGCGTGATTTGCCATGAACATGTTGATGGGCCGCGTGAATGGACGCTAGATGAGCAGAACTTTGTCGGCTCAATCACTGACTTAGCTAGATTGACAATTGAAGCGCATAAACGTCAGCAACTAGAAGATAGTTTGTCGCATCAACAAAAGCATTTAGAAACGATTGTGCAAAAACGCACTGCATCAATTGAAAATAATGCCAAGCTGTTTCGTTTTCTGGTTGAACGGGCGCCTGTCACTATTTTATATATGAATATTGCCAATGAGATTATTGAGATGAATCCAGAGGCGGAGCGCATTTCTGGCTATAGTCGTGAGTTTGCAATCGGTAAAACGTATCAAGAATTGTTTGGTACTGAGCAAAATAAACAACAGCTATCTGTCATTAATAAAGAAGTCGCATATGGCCGTAAAATTCAGGGCGAAGAAGTAACCATTCGCTGTGCAGATGGTAGCTTGGTTGATTTAACCATTTCGCGCAGTATGGAAATGGACGATGACAATAATCCAGTGATTATTTCAATCGGCCAAGATATGAGTAAACAAAGGGCGTTAGAGGCGAATGCGCAAAAGTTAATTGAAAGTGAGCGCCGTTACAGCTATATCGTTCAACACGCGCCTTTGCCGATTATTATTATCGATAAAAAAGGTCGAATTATCGAAGCCAATCCAGAAGCCATTTCAGACGCTGGTTATAGCCGCGACGCAATGATTGGCCAAAATTTTATTGAGTTACTGGTTGCTAAAGAGTCACGTAAAAAAGCAGTTTCTACCTCAGCTCGCGCCATGAAAGGTGAAGATTTTAGAGCGATTGAGCTACTGTTGCAAAATTCAGCTGGCGAAAAGTATGAGTATCAATGTTCGCTAGGTGCTGTGGTAGAAAGTGCAGGCGACGAGGGTAAGTTAGTTGCTATTGCGCTGGATATTTCGCGCCAAAAAGCGTTGCAAGCATCACTGATTACCGCACGCGAATCCGCCGAATCCGCTGACCGCATTAAATCCATGTTTGTGGCTTCAATGTCGCACGAGTTGCGCACGCCACTTAATTCAATTATCGGTTTTTTAGGGGTTGTGCTGCATGGCATGTCTGGCGAGCTCAATTTGAAGCAAAAAGATCAGTTAAGTCGTGCGTATCATTCGGCTCAACATTTGTTGTCTCTCATTTCAGATGTGATTGATATTTCAAAAATTGAAGCTGGATTTTTAGAAGTACATATCGAAAAGTTTGAGCTAGAGCCACTGCTAGCTGAAATTGAGCATGCAATTGCTCATATTGTAGAAGAAAAAAATATAGAAATTACGATTGAATGTGCACCCAATTTAAAACTGCAAACAGATCGCAAACGGCTGTATCAAGTGATTTTAAATGTGGTGAGTAATGCCGTTAAATACACAACTAAAGGCGCAGTTAACATTAATGCCAGTATCGATAAAAATTGGCTAACAGTCGCCGTCAGTGATACAGGTATTGGTATTAGTGAGGCTGATTTAGCGAAATTATTTCAGCCTTTTGAGCGGATTGACTCGCCATTGAAAATTAAAACATTAGGTACTGGTTTAGGCTTATATCTAACGCGAAAAATTTTATTTCAATTGTTGTCTGGCACAGTAGAAGTGCAGAGTGAGCTTGGTAAAGGCAGTACTTTTACCATCAAATTACCCATTAAAATAGTCAATACTGTTACTGAGCCAAGCGTTTCTATTTTAGATGAAGCCTCGACACCAGCAAGCACATTGGCAGCAAACGCATTAGCAAAATCGTCTTTAACACTGACTAATTCAGAAAAGAGTCGGCCATGACAGTTGCTTTAATCATAGAAGATAATGAAAATAATCTGGAATTAATTCGTTTTATTTTAGAGCAAGCGCATTATAAGACGCGTTTTGCCATGAGTGGGTTAGAGGGTGTGCAACAAGCGGTGACTATTCCGCCAGATTTTATAATTTTAGATATACAATTACCAGATATTAACGGGTTAGAAGTGTTAAAGCGCATCAGAGCGCACCCAGTAGGGCGAGATATTCCTATCATTGCCATGACTTCCTATGCGATGTCAGGTGACCGCGAAAGATTGCTGGCAGCGGGTTGTACCAGCTACATCGAAAAGCCGATAGATCCAATGCTCGTGATTCAACAAATAGAACAAGCTATCAATAAAAAAACAATAAGGTGAGGTGATGCGTGAATATTTTAGTCGCAGAAGATGACGAAAACTCTAGGCAATTGCTAGAAACAGTACTCGCAGCAAAAGGGTATACAGTGGCCAGCTTTGATAATGGTTTAAAAGCCTTGTCATATCTGCATGCTGAGCCTGTGGATTTGATTATTTCTGATATTTTAATGCCAGAAATGGATGGTTACGGTTTATGCCGTGCGGTGAAACAAAATCAAAGTTTGCAACATATTCCAATCGTTTTTTACACCGCCACTTATACATCTGATCAAGATAAACGTTTTGCGCTATCGCTAGGTGCGACCAAGTTTTTGATAAAACCGATGCTCATGCCAGACTTAATGCATATTGTGGATGAAATTTTAAAATCGAATCAACCAGCAGATTTGCCTAAAAGCCGTGGATTATATCGCGGTAGTCCACTTAAACTAGATAAGCAGCATGCAGACCGCGTGCGTACTAAATTAGATAAAAAAATCATTGAGTTAAGCGAAGAAAAAGAAAAGCTGATAGAAAGTGAAGCGCGATTTAGAGACTTTGCTGAAGCATCAGCAGACTGGTTTTGGGAATCAGACGAACATTTAAAAATTAATGCGGTGACAGGCGGGCCAAAGGGTTTGAGCTTTTATAGCCTGACAGATTTAGCTGAAGCCTGTCATAGCCATAGTTCTAACGAAATGCTCAAAACGCTACAAACGCATAAGCGCTTTGCAGATTATGTAGTACATTTCACCGATGAAGCAGGCAAACTTGTTTACTTAAGAGTATCAGGCAAGCCAGTTTTTGCCAATAATGGCAATTTTATTGGTTACCGTGGCGTTGGTCGCGATGTGAGTGAAACGATTGCGTTAAGCCGTAAAGTGGAGTTTTTAGCCTCGCATGATGAGCTAACTGGCTTGCCTAATCGCAGTATGTTCAGGCAGCGATTAGAGCATGCAGTCACAAAAGCTGCGCGCGAGGGTAACCAGGTTTTACTGTTATTTTTTGATTTAGACCATTTTAAAATGGTGAATGATACGCTTGGGCATGAAGCGGGTGACCAATTATTGATTATGGCAACCAAACGCATCACAGAACGTGTGCGTGCAACAGATGTTTTATGCAGGCTTGGTGGTGATGAATTTGTGATGATTATGGAAGGTGCATCGCCGCAGGATGGTCACCGCTTGGTGCGTGACATTATTTCGGCTTTTGCAACGCCATTCGAAATTCACCAACAGCGTGTGTATTGCACCGTGAGTATTGGCGTGAGTGTTTACCCTGACGACACAATCGATACGCAAACATTACTGGTATATGCCGATTTAGCCATGTACCGCGCTAAACAAAATGGACGTAATGATTTCGAGTTTTATACCACCAATCTCAATTTTATTGCGCACCAATGGTTAGAAATGGAACACGGTATTCGCCACGCGCTTAAAGACAATCAGCTATTTATTGTGTACCAACCTCAAGTTGAAACGATCAATAGCCAATTGATTGGCATGGAAGCGTTAATCAGATGGCGCCACCCAGAGCGTGGCTTAATTCCGCCGCTGGAGTTTATTAAAATTGCAGAGCAATCGTCACTCATTAATCAAATAGGTGAATGGGTGCTGGAAGCTGCATGCAAGCAGATGCGAGCATGGCTAGATAAAAAATATAGTGTCCCACGCGTTTCTATTAATATATCAGCAAGGCATTTGCGCTCAGAAAGCCTCATTAAAACGCTGACTAATATCCCCGCCAAATATGAAATTGCACCCAATATGCTGTGCATTGAAATTACAGAATACGCGCTACTTGAAGAAGCAGACGTGGTTAAAAACAATATGCGCTTGATTAAAGAGGCGGGATTCAGTATTTCTTTAGACGACTTTGGTATGGGGCATTCTTCCTTACTTTATCTAAAGCGTTGGGCAGTGGATGAAGTCAAAATCGATCGCTCATTTGTAGAAGGTTTGGTGAATAGTGAAGAAGACCGCGTAATTGTTAAAGCGATTGTTGCACTAGGCGATGCGCTGGGTTTGAATTTGGTTGGTGAGGGTGTCGAAAATCAGCAACAAGCAGAAATTTTATCGGCAAGTGGTTGTAAAAATGTACAAGGCTATTTTTACTCACCACCTCTAGACGCTAAAGAAATGGAAACTTGGCTCAAAAAAACATGATTGCGCTTTTTCGAGCTAAAAATAGTGTTAACTATTTAGAACGTAATCCGCCTAATAAGGCAGCCACAGGTGCTTTATTAGAAGAGTTTGCGGTAAAGTGCTGTTGATGTGCTATAGATGTCGATGGCTCATAAGGCTTGTCAAACCAAGGGTCGCGTGAAAGCTTGCGGGTTTGCTGACGTGGTTTTGTGATGTGCCTGTTTGAGCTTAATGAATCATTTACGTGCTGGCTATTATTTGCCTGAGTATGCGCAGATTTTGTTGCGTTTTTAGCGTTAACTCTAATCTCAATCGTTTCGCGTGTAATGCTGCGTTTAATTAATTTTTCAATTTCGACTAAGTACTTTTCTTCTTCCTCGCATACCAGTGAAATCGCAATACCACTTGCACCCGCGCGGCCTGTGCGGCCAATGCGATGCACATAATCTTCTGGTGCGCTTGGAATTTCATAGTTAATCACCATTGGCAAATCGCTGATATCCAACCCGCGCGCGGCCACATCGGTTGCCACCAATGCCGTGATTTTGCCAGCCTTAAATGCATCTAAAGCTTCAATGCGCTCTTTTTGACTTTTGTCGCCATGAATCGCATCTGCGCTGATACCTTCTTTTTGTAAAGCGCGGCTTAATTTGCTGGCAGTGATTTTAGTTTTGGTGAAAATAATCACTTGCTGACTATCAGATTCACTAAGTAATTGTGTCAACAAAGCTTGTTTACTGCTTTGCGCTACCAAATAGACTTTTTGCGTGACATTATCGTTAGTGGCATTACTGCGCGCCACTTCAATCAATGTTGGATTAGTTAAAAAGTCATCAGCTAGCTTTTTAATCTCATTTGAAAATGTAGCAGAGAACATTAAATTTTGGCGCTGTTTTGGCAATAAGGCCAAAATGCGTTTTAAATCAGGCATAAAGCCCATATCTAACATTCTGTCGGCTTCATCTAGCACTAAAATTTGTACTTGCGATAAATTCAGCGTTTTTTGTTCAACGTGATCAAGCAAGCGACCTGGCGTTGCCACCAAGATTTCGATACCCGTTTTTAAATGCGGCGTTTGCGTTTTAATATCTACGCCACCAAAAACCACCAAGCTTTTTAGTGGAGTGTGTTTTGCATAAACTTTAATACTTTCTTCCACCTGAATCGCTAATTCGCGGGTTGGTGTTAGTACCAATGCGCGAATAGGATGTTTTGCAGGTGAAGTACTGCTGCTTGCAAAGGGCAATAATTTTTGTAAAATCGGCAACGCAAAGGCTGCCGTTTTACCTGTGCCTGTTTGAGCGCCAGCCATCAAATCCAAGCCTTGCAAAGCCAGAGGAATCGCTTTAGCCTGAATAGGTGTTGGCGTTGTGTAACCAGTCTCTTGCACCGCTTTTAATAGCGGTGCAGCAAGACCTAATGCATCAAATAATACAGTATCAGTGGTTGTATCCATTTAACGGTATTTCTTTATACAAAACTACGTGGACGACGTGGTGCAGAATCTCCGCCGCTACGTGCCGGGCGATCGCCTGTTGGACGTGGACGTGGATTACCAAACTTTTCGCCAGTGTTGCTTCTGGGTGCAGCGCTGCGCGGTGCATCACCACGCGGAGCTGAGCGTGAACCTTCGCGATTTGGCCTATCACCAAAGCTGCCTTCTGGTTTACGCGCAAATGGCCTGTTTTCAGTTGATCTAGGAGCGCCTGATTTACCGCCAAAACCTTTGCTTAATTCGCGTGCGAATTGCATATCAGTGTCTTTAGTATAGCTACGGCTATTGCCATCCACTTCACGTGAAGGTGCTGCACGGTTTTCATTAGCAAAACGATCCGCATTACGTGCTGGACGCTCTGAGTTTGAAAATGCAGGCTTGTCACCGAAAGCAGGACGGTCACCAAATGAACGAGCAGGGCGTGCGCCATCATGTGTGCGTTCTTTGTTGCGGTCGTTAAAACCGCCAGAACGTGCACCGTAGGTTTTTTCGCCACCCATGCGTCCATCAGACGCATCACGATTCGGCGCTTTTTCGCCCATTACGCGGTCACCAAACGTGCCACGGTTATTGTCGCGCCCAGAATCTTTAGAGTGATAGCCACCACGGTCACCTGGTTTGTGTGCAGAGCGCTCATTACGGCCTGCGCCATAACCACCACGCTCATTACCACCACCACGTCTGCCAGAAGAAGGACCGTCTGTTTTCATCGCGCGTTTTGGCTCAAAACCTTCAATCACCGCGGCATCTAATTTTTGACCTGTATATTGCTCGATTTTGCGCAATAAATGGCGGTCCATGTTTGATGCGAATGAAATCGCGATACCTTTGTTATTAGCACGACCAGTACGGCCGATACGGTGTACATAATCTTCAGCAAATTTTGGCAAATCGTAGTTGATTACGTGTGAAATACCTTGCACGTCGATACCGCGAGCGGCAACATCAGTTGCTACTAATACTTTTACATCGCCTTGACGCAATTTAGTCAAAGTACGATTACGCGCGCCTTGTGTCATATCGCCATGTAAAGCAGCTGTTTTGTGGCCAGCAGCATATAAATCTTCTGCCAATACATCCGCATGACGCTTAGTGCTGGTAAAAATAATCGCTTGATTCATATCTGGTGCAATCAACAAATGCTCTAACAATTTGTTTTTATGCGTCATGTCATCTACAAAGTGTAAACGTTGCTCAATATTGGCATGTTTTTCTTTTTGGCCAGCCACTTGAAGCGTGATTGGATTGTTTAAGAATTGTTTACCGATGTGCATAATGCCATCTAATGTGGCTGAGAATAATAGTGTTTGACGCTCTTTCGGCAAGGCTTCACAAATACGTTCTACATCTGGCATAAAGCCCATGTCCAACATACGGTCGGCTTCATCTAATACCAACATTTGTAAACGGCTTAAATCAATACGGCCGCGTTCCATATGGTCAATAAAGCGGCCAGGTGTGGCGACTAAAATATCTAATGGTTGTGAAAGTAGTTTGTTTTGTAGCGGGTAAGGCATGCCACCAACAATACTCACTGTACGGGCGCGGATATATTTGCCGTATTTACGCGCAGCTTCGTTCACTTGTGCCGCTAATTCGCGCGTTGGCGTTAATACTAAAATACGTGGGCCACGGCTACTTAATGCATGCGGAGTGGCTAATAAATTGAGTGCTGGCAATGTAAATGCAGCTGTTTTGCCTGTACCAGTTTGCGCAGAAGCCATGATGTCGCGGCCTTCTAAGGCTGGCGGAATCGCTTGTGCTTGTACTGCAGTTGGTGTGTCGTAGCCTGCTTCAAGCACGGCACGTAAAATGGTTGGGTGTAGATTTAATGAATCAAAAGACAAAATGATGTCCCTTTCTAATAAGTACAAAAAGGGCGCAAGCAATCACATCAATGCTGAGCTATATCAATAGCGATCAACAAAAAACGCGTAAAGCATAAAAAATATTAAGATGCTTTTTACCAGCGCACGGGCATAGCCGCTAACCAGTAAAAGATAGATTGCTTTTAATTAAGAATCTATATGATAGTCGCTTCAACATTTCACGAGCAACAATGGGTCAGGGCAATGAATATAAAACTAAGTTTTACTAAACTTTTATTACTAACTTAGCTTTAAGTTGTGCGCATTATAAGCATTTATATTACTTTGTCAAAGGTTTATTGCTGATATATAGTCAGATTGTCATCTTTTATGTGGTAAAATCGCGCCCTTTCAAACCTACGGCAGTTAATAATGAGCACTCCTCGCAATTTGCGCAACGTCGCAATTATCGCCCACGTTGACCATGGTAAAACCACCATGGTTGATAAACTTTTACAACAAGCTGGCACCTTTGCTTCTCACCACGCCGTAGTTGAGCGCGTGATGGACAGCAACGATCTTGAAAAAGAGCGCGGCATTACCATTTTGGCTAAAAACACGGCCTTGGTTTACGAAGGCACACACATTAATATTGTGGATACGCCTGGCCATGCGGACTTCGGTGGCGAAGTAGAGCGTGTATTAGGTATGGTAGATGGCGTTGTTTTGTTGGTAGATGCAGTTGAAGGCCCAATGCCACAAACACGTTTCGTAACCAAAAAAGCGCTAGCGCTTGGTTTAAAACCAATTGTCGTAATTAATAAAGTAGACCGCCCAGGTGCGCGTACCGATTGGGTAATTAATCATACTTTTGATTTGTTTGCCAATTTAGGTGCAACCGATGAGCAATTAGATTTTCCGGTAGTTTACGCATCAGCGTTAAACGGCTTTGCCATGTTGGATATGAAAACACCATCTGACAATATGCGCGCCCTGTTTGAAACCATTATCAGCCACGTAGCGCCACCAGCAGGTGACCCTGCTGCACCATTGCAAATGCAAATTTCAGCATTGGATTATTCTACTTACACGGGTCGTTTAGGTGTGGGTCGTGTGACAAACGGCAAAATCAAAACAGGTCAAGCTGTGACGATTATGAATGAAGACAAACAAATCGCCATGGGTAAAATTAACCAAGTGCTTGGTTTTAAAGGCCTAGAGCGCGTGCCAGTTGAAGAAGCTGAAGCAGGCGATATTGTGATCATCTCTGGCTTGGATGATATTGGTATTGGCTTCACGATTTGTGACCGCGAAAATCCAAAAGGTTTGCCGCATTTAGGTGTGGATGAGCCAACCTTGACCATGGATTTTATGGTGAATACTTCACCTTTAGCTGGTACTGAAGGCAAATTTGTGACTTCACGTCAAATTCGTGACCGTTTAACGAAAGAGTTGTTAGTAAACGTTGCTTTGCGTGTTGATGAAACTGCCGATGCGGATATCTTCCGCGTTTCTGGTCGCGGTGAATTGCATTTGACTATTTTATTAGAGAATATGCGTCGCGAAGGTTTTGAGATGGCTGTTGGTAAGCCAAAAGTGGTGTTCCGCGAAATCAATGGCGAAAGATGCGAGCCGTACGAAATTTTAACGGTCGACTTAGAAGATGATAACCAAGGTGCGGTGATGGAAGAGCTTGGCCGCCGCCGTGGTGACATGATTAACATGGAATCAGATGGCAATGGCCGCACACGTTTAGAGTACAGAATTCCAGCGCGTGGCTTGATTGGTTTTCAAGGTGAGTTTTTAACGCTGACACGCGGTACAGGCTTAATGGCGCATATTTTTGATGAATACGCACCAGTAAAAGCGGATATGCCAGGTCGTCGTAATGGTGTGTTGATTTCATCTGAGCATGGCGAAGCGGTTGCTTACGCCCTGTGGAAATTGCAAGATCGCGGCAAAATGTTTGCGGTGCCAGGTGACAAATTGTACGAAGGTATGGTGATTGGTATTCATAGTCGCGATAACGATTTGATTGTGAATCCGATTAAAGGTAAACAATTAACCAATATCCGTTCATCTGGCACCGATGAAGCGGTGCGTTTGATTACACCAATCGCATTGACCTTAGAATCAGCCGTTGAATTTATCGATGATGATGAATTGGTGGAAATTACGCCAAAAACCATTCGCATCCGTAAACGTTACTTGCTTGAGCATGAGCGTAAACGTTCGCTGAAAGAATAGTTAACACTTAAATGCATGCAAAAAAGCCAGCGAAAGCTGGCTTTTTTATTAACTAAAATTAAGCTCAATCAATAATTAGTTAACTAACAATTCACAAATAAATTAATTTTGCAATCACCCATTTGAGCTAATTGACAGAAGTATGCGGGGGGGGGGTAGTGTAACATCATTTACAAGTTTTTACATTTGTAAACACGCATAAAAATTATAAATACAAAATGTGTTTGCTAAAGATCATATTGATTTAGTACTGGCAATTGTTGCAACTTAACTTTAGTAAATGTGAGTAAAAATGAAAACTTTACATATAAAAAACTTTGTTAAATTCTCAGTTATTGCCAGTTTGTTAGGTTTGGCTAGTTGCTCTACTACTTCACCCATGAAAGTGGCGCTGACTGAGCTGGGTACATCTTCTAAAAGTGAGTACGGCGCACACGATTTGCGCATGATTCGCTCAATTAACATTACTGGCATGGCACCAGAAGAAACCATTGGCTCTATCTCGGTCGACCCAGATAGATTTAATCTTATTGAGCAACTTAAACGGTTTAGACTTAACCCGCAAGACCTGCCAGATATATTGACCCCTAGGCTTAATGAGGGAATATCGATTGTTTATGAGCGTAGTTTTTGCGGTAACGCACAAGGTGCATGCCCAACTAGCGCAGATATTACTGATATTAAAAACGCAATTCAATTGCAAGAAGTCAATATTGCAAATCTTGCTAATTTACAAATTGAGCAACAAATCATTAGCCTAGTTGAATCTGCAATCGCTCGCACCCCAACAGATGCTGACAAACTGCTAACTGTAATAAAGTTGAAGTTACCGAATAACGAAAATATTAAATCCAGCACAAAAGAAGACTACAGTGCGAAATTTTTAGCGGCAAAAAAGAAAATACAAGACAATATTGATGCCATTACAATTGCGCTAGAGAAAACCAAAATAACACTTAACAAACCTGGCGTTATTGTCACTAACTGGAAATATGAAAGTGATTTAAGCGTAGATGGTGGCGTGCCTGGGCTGGGCGGTGCTTTTAATAAAAATAAAGATATTGCAGGATATGCCATTTTTGGTAACCCCGTTGTGCGTTCTTTGCATTTTGGTACCAATGATATTACTGGCAATCAAAACAACCTCTTCTCAAATAATGAAAATATTAAAAAGCTTTTCAGTGAAAAAAGGCTGTATATGACTTTTTATCAAGTCAGGGCGCAGCAAGTTTTATATGCAGAGTCATTAGAATCAATACTCGGTGCGCAGCTCACGTTAAAACTAAAAGAGTTAGTTACAACGCTTAAACCCTTACTTGGCGCAATAGATTTACAAACACTCAGCCAACTAGAACTCACCGCCTCTGCCACCTATGCCAGATACAGCCTAAGCGCCAACCAAGGCTTTTTAGATGCAGGAAGTGGCAAATTTAAAATTTTGCCATTTGAATTTGGCAAAAAATTTGACACATTAACCTGTAAAAACGACATATGTGACGATACTGATGAAACAAGTGTAGCCATTATTAATTCCAGGATTAATCTCTATAAATATTTTGAGGCTTATAAAAATACTGAAAAGTAGCAAGCGGATAGATAGCAAAATGACGTATGCAATGATGTAAAGCTAATACTTAAACTAACTGCTTAGATTGACTTAAGGACAAACGATGAAATTAAATAAAAAATACTTTTTGACGATATTCACTTTGCTAGGCATGCATTTGGTTGGGGGTGTTAGCTTAGCGAATGCAGTGCCGTGTGAGGACGCACTAAGAGCGACTTGGGATAAAACGAGTTTTTACACATCAGATCAAGATGACCACAGAGGCACATACCGCAAAGGCGATAGAGTCAAAGAAATTTATATCTCAGCCTATACGCCTTATTACAGTGCAACAACATATGAAATGGCTCTTGAAAAATTTCCGCAGATGGTGATAGGGTTTGCAGAAGATGATGGGGGTAAAGATTGTAAAGCTGCGGCAGAATACATCTCTAGCTCAGATAATACCATGCGGCAATGCATAGGTAAGTACTTGGTTGCTAATAACTGTGATATTTCGGCATTCAAAAATTCTCGTTCCGCACAGAAAAGTAATTCATCTGCAAGTTCTTCATCAAATCAATCATCTTTACCTCAGCCTTCAACGCAAACAGCGAGCAGTCAAAGTGCCGCGAGTACTCAAGCCATAAATAACAAAAAAAGTAAGAAAAATCCTAACGATGTACCAGCAAAATGTGTAGGCTTTAATCACGATAAAACTAAAATCGTGAATAAGTGCAACTTTCCTATCAATTTTTCTTATTGTATGTTGCACCAAGATGATCAAAGTATTTCTATAGCAAATAGCTGTAACGATGGGTTTGTGGATGAAACCGTCTATCCAGGACGCGCGATATCTGATGAAAGTTTAGATACACGTTTTTTTGCTATTAGTTGTAAATTTCCCAGCAAACCAATCAATATGAGATTTATTTCTTATAACGAGCCAGTTGAAGGGAATTGCTCAAGATGAAATTAATTGTCAATCAATTGAATGGCTTAACTGGGTTTAAAGCGGCAAATTTTAAGTTAATAAATTTTGTATTAGCCGCTAGTTTGTTTATTTCTACCCCAACCTACGCATTAGATGCCGAGGGCTGGGGTACGATTATTAAAGGTGTGTCTGAAGTTTTACAAGAAAATCAGCAGCAAGAAATCAAACAGCGAGAAGAGCAGCAAAGATTAGAGCAACAACGCTTGCAAGAACAACAAGCTCAGCAATTAAGGCAGCAAAACTTGCAGCTGGCTAACAATGTTGCCTCAGGGCAAAATTGCGGCCACAAAATTGGTCAAGATGCACTCAAAAAGTGGACTGGCGGATGTTTGAATGGCTATTTATTTGGTGAGGGTGAACTTATTTTATTCATTGACCAAGCGCAGGAACTTAGAAAGTATATTGGCAAATTCAATGACGGATATTTTAGTGGTGTTGCGTTGGTACAAAAACTAGAAAAAAATGGGGTAGTCATACCAATTTATTTAAGAACGCTATCATATTACGAAAACGACAAAATGATTGTTATCCCTGTTGCTGTTGAAATAAATAATCGATTACAAAGCTATGCTTATAAAAACTTTGATTGGTACAAGACTACATCAGATGGCAAAGAAATTGGTACAAAGATTAGCTTTGAAGAGGCTATGCAAATTGTCAAAAACTTTATGGCTACAAAAAATAGCGACACTATGAGCTATGAACGTTTTAGGGCTTATTTAGAAGGCAAACTTATCTTTGATCCATCGCAGGCTGTCGCGCAACAAACAAGTAGTTCACCCAGTGCTGAAACTGTGAATGAAGCAACAGACGAACCACCGCAAAAAGGGATATTTTTAGATAGACGTAAAAAAGCTACAACTAAAAAGAGAAAATAACTACAAGATCAATAGTCTTTTAAATAGTTTAAATCATGTAAAAAGCCAGCGAAAGCTGGCTTTTTTATTGCAAAATAACCGTTAACTATTCCACACCTTGGCTGGCCAAGTAATCTTCATAATTGCCTGTGTAATCTACAATCCCATCGGCTTTAATTTCCAATATTCTGGTTGCGATTGAGCTAACAAATTCGCGGTCATGACTGACAAAGAATAGCGTACCTTTGTATTTATCTAAGGCGGTATTCAGCGCTTCAATTGATTCCATATCCATATGGTTGGTCGGCTCATCCATCAATAGCACATTGGTTTTAGCTAGCATCAGCTTGCCGTACAGCATACGACCTTTTTCGCCACCTGAAAGCACTTTAACCGATTTCTTGGTATCTTCACCGCCAAACAACAGACGGCCAAGCATGCTGCGCACTGTCTGGTCGTCGTCATTGGCTCCTCTTTGCAACGTCATCCATTCAAACAAGTCTTCGCCTTGTTCAAATTCATATTCATGGTCTTGTGCAAAGTAGCCAATAGTGGCTTTGTCAGTCCATTTCACTTCGCCGTGTTTTGGTTGTAAATCGCGCGCTAAGCAGCGTAAAAACGTGGTTTTACCAATGCCGTTTTCACCAATAATGGCGACTTTTTCGCCTGCTTCAAATATCAACTCCACGTCATTGAATAAAATTTTATCAAAGCCGTGGCTCAGTTTTTTAAGCTCTACCGCGTTGCGATGTAATTTTTCGCGTTCATCATATTCAAAGCGAATAAACGGATATTGGCGGCTTGAAGGTTTAAATACTTCAATTTTGATTTTATCGATTTGTTTGGCACGGCTAGTCGCTTGTTTTGCTTTAGAGGCGTTGGCAGAAAAGCGGCGCACAAAGTCTTGTAAATCGGCCACTTGCTGTTTGGCTTTGGCGTTATCTTTTGCTTGCTGATTTCTAGCTGCAATGCTGGCTTCCATATAGTCGTCATAGTTGCCCGTGTAAACAGTTAACTTGCCGTAATCCATATCGCAAGTGTGCGTACACACTTGGTTTAAAAAGTGGCGGTCATGTGAAATGATAATCATGGTGCAATCGCGGTTATTCAGTACATCTTCTAGCCAGCGAATGGTATTAATATCCAAGTTGTTGGTCGGCTCATCCAACAGTAATACGTCCGGATTAGCAAATAGGGCTTGTACCAGCAGCACACGTAATTTCCAGCCAGGCGCTACTGCGCTCATCGGGCCAGTGTGCTGCTCAATCGGAATGCCCACGCCTAATAGCAGTTCGCCAGCGCGCGCTTCAGCGGTGTAGCCGTCAAATTCGGCAAATACGCCTTCCAGCTCGGCGGCGCGCATATAGTCGTCTTCAGTGGCTTCTAAGTTGGCATAAATCGCGTCGCGTTCTTGCATGGCCGCCCACATTTGTTCATGGCCTTGCATCACTACGTCTAACACGCGCTGATCTTCATAGGCGAATTGATCTTGTCGCAAAAAAGCCATGCGTTCATGATTATCCAATGAAATATTGCCAGCGGTCGGTTCTAAGATGCCCGCCAATATTTTCATATAGGTGGATTTTCCGCAGCCGTTGGCGCCAATCAAGCCATAACGATTGCCATCGCCAAATTTGACCGACACGTTTTCAAACAATGGCTTTGCGCCAAATTGCATGGTGATATTGTTACTAATTAACACGGTAATACCTTAAAAATAATTAAAATTTGTTGTGCGAGTTTATTTTACAAATTTACTTTGTAAATTTGTTATACGAATTTATTGTAAATGACGACTTCGCTCATATCCAGTTGCCCTGCACGCGGCATTGCTGGCTTAATCGCTTTGCCCACAGTAATAAACATCGCTGGCGTATGGTCAGCTGGCAGATTTAATAAATGACCAACTGCATCAAAATCAAAACCATCCATTGGGCAGGTGTCGTAGCCCATTTCTTTGGCGGCCAACATAATGGTTTGCGCGGCAATGCCACAGCTACGCATCGCTTCGTCGCGTTGTGCGCGTTCATTGTTTTCGTAATAGTGGCCAATCGCTGGCACTAAATAATCTTGTACAGGCTGCGGTGCATTAACCCAATAGCGGCTTGGCTGTTTGGCCCAAGCTTGTAAATCAGCCGTTAATACAATTAATAGTGACGCTTCTTCTACTTGTGCTTGATTCCAACTGACTGCACGAATTTGCTGACGTAAAACGGGGTCCGTCACCACCACAAATCGCCAGTGCTGAATATTAAATGCAGTAGGCGAAAGCATGGCAAGTGATAATAATGACTCAATCTCAGCCTGTGTCATTTTATGATGCGTGTCGTAATGCTTGATAGAGCGGCGGGTTTGTATCGCTTCAATAACGTTCAAAATACTTAATCCTAAAGTTTAATTTGCAAAATTTATTGCAGTAATCGTTAATATTTGATTGCCAGCAGGGCGCAACCAAGTCACTGTTTCATCTAATTTATGCCCAATCAGCGCGCGGCTAAGTGGCGATGTATAGCTGATTTTATTGGCTTTAATATCGGCCTCATCTTCGCCCACAATTTCATAAGTGTTGCTATTACCTTCTTCATCTTCAACCGTCACCAATGCGCCAAATACCACGTTTTTGCTATTGATATCAGGCTGCGTAATTAGCGCACTCTCTAAACGCGCCGCCACATAGCGTAAATCACGATTCACCATTGCCAGTTGCTGTATGGCGGCTTGCTCGTCTTTTTTTGCGCTTAATATCAGTCTTTTTTGTTCTAATTCTATAGCTTGTTTTTCTAACTGATGATAACCATTCAACGTCACGTAATTGGGATGCTGACTCACTGGACGCTCTGGAATGTCCGTACCAGCATGCTCTAAATCATCTTCTTTAACAAATCCGCGGCTCATAAAAATTTAAGCCAAGCTTAATATGAATAAGCTTGGCTTGGTATTTAGATATTGATTAAGTTGGCGTATCAATAAACTCAATGGCAACATCATTATAAGTAGCCAAATCGGTTAATTTTTGCTTGGTTTCTTTTGCGCCAATCACAATCAGTTTTGAGCCGCTTATTTTTTCTTTATTATTGGCAAGTGCTTTTGCCACGGTTGTGCCAGTCAATGATTCATCTTCGCCAGCCACAATCACAGTACTGGTTTTTAAGGCAAGTGCGCTGGTAATTGCGACTACCTTGCCATTATCAACACCTTGTTCTACCGCACAATTGGCTAAACGTGGTGCCACAAAGCCGTTTGGCGCATCGATAAACACCAACGTATTTCTTTCAGCTGGGTATTTAGCATTCACTACTTCAAAAATCTTTTGCGGAGATTCTTTATAGGCGTGTTTATCTGTTACGCAGCCCGTCAACGTTAGCACTAGTGCACTTAGCAAAATAACGATTAATTTCATCTTAATCCCTTTCATCATTTACATCGCATCATAACATACGTGAAAAACGTAAGCTCTTGATAAAAATAAATAAATAGCTTATTCCCACTCAATGGTGGCAGGTGGTTTGCCAGAAATATCGTAAACCACGCGGTTAATGCCTCTGACTTCATTAATAATCCGATTAGACACTTTGCCTAATAAAGCATAAGGCAATTCTGCCCAATGAGCGGTCATAAAATCGCTCGTAATTACAGCGCGTAAAGCGACCACGTAATCATAAGTGCGCCCATCACCCATCACGCCCACCGACTTAACAGGTAAAAACACGGCAAAAGCTTGGCTGGTTAATGCGTACCAGGATTTACCCGTTTTTTCGTCAATCGTATTGCGTAATTCTTCAATAAAAATAGCGTCTGCACGGCGCAGTAAATCGGCAAATTCGGTTTTTACTTCACCTAAAATACGCACACCTAAGCCAGGACCTGGGAAAGGATGGCGATACACCATATCATGCGGCAAACCAAGCGCCACGCCTAATTCGCGAACTTCGTCTTTAAACAAATCGCGCAAAGGCTCTAATAATTTCAAGCCCAACTTTTCTGGCAAACCGCCTACATTGTGATGGCTTTTAATGGTGACCGCTTTTTTGCTTTTAGCTCCACCAGACTCAATTACATCTGGATAAATCGTGCCTTGCGCAAGGAAAGTTGCGCCCTTGTGTTTACCAGAAAAAGCGTGACTACCAGTACCTGCTTTTAGTTTAGCCGCTTCATTTTTGAATACTTCAACAAATTCGCGACCAATGATTTTACGCTTGGCTTCAGGCTCGCTTACGCCATTTAAATGACTCATAAATTGTGCAGTGGCATCCACGCGAATTACATTCACATGCAAACGGCCTGCAAACATATCCATTACCATATCGCCTTCATTCAGGCGCAGTAAACCGTGGTCTACAAATACGCAGGTAAGCTGGTCGCCAATAGCGCGGTGGATTAAAGCGGCTGCGACTGAAGAATCGACACCGCCCGATAGCCCTAAAATCACTTCTTCATCGCCTACTTGTGCTTTGATTTTGGCAACCGCTTCTTGAATATAGTCGCCCATAATCCAATCAGGTTTTGCTTTGCAAATATCCAATACAAAACGCTCCAGCATGGCTTGACCAAGTTTGGTATGCGTCACTTCTGGGTGAAATTGTACGCCATAAAGTTTGCGCGCTTCATCGGCAAAAGCGGCAATTGGCGTTGTATCGTTGCTGGCGATGACTTTAAAATCGGGTGGTAATTCAGTGACCTTGTCGCCATGGCTCATCCAAACATCTATCAAGCCGTGGCCCTCAGTATTGGTTCTATCTTGAATGTCTTTAAATAATGCAGAGTGACCACGCGCACGGATTTCAGCATAGCCAAATTCACGCTTAGCACCAGCTTCCACTTTTCCGCCCAGTTGTTGCGCCATAGTTTGCATACCGTAACAAATACCTAAAACAGGTACACCTAATTCAAAAACAGTTTGTGGTGCTTTATCGGTTTCGGTTTCGTAAACGCTAGAGTGACTGCCAGAAAGAATAATGCCATCGGCATTAAAGTCGCGTACAAAATCGTCCGCTACATCACAGGGATGGATTTCGCAGTACACATGCGCTTCACGCACACGACGTGCAATCAATTGTGTGACTTGTGAGCCGAAATCGAGAATCAGGATTTTTGAATGGGACATATTTATCGATACTAAAAAGTTAAGGGCAAATGATTTATCAATTAAACCATTCGCCCTAATTTAAATAAATGGATTTGCTGCTAGTCAATTCTATAATTCGGCGCTTCTTTGGTAATCTGCACGTCATGCACATGGCTTTCGCGCATGCCAGCGCTGGTGATTTGCACAAATTCTGCTTTTTCACGCATCTGGGTAATATCCGCCGCACCTACATAACCCATAGAAGCACGCAAGCCACCCATTAACTGGTGAATCACTGCTAATACGCTACCTTTATAAGGCACACGGCCTTCAATACCTTCTGGTACTAATTTATCGGCATTGCCATTATTGTCTTGGAAATAGCGGTCGCTAGAACCTTTTTGCATTGCGCCAATTGAGCCCATGCCGCGATATGATTTATATGAACGACCTTGGAATAATTCCACTTCACCAGGCGCTTCTTCAGTACCAGCAAACATACCGCCCAGCATCACAGAGTAGGCACCCGCCGCAATCGCTTTAGAAATATCGCCAGAGAAACGAATACCGCCATCGGCAATAAACGGCACACCAGTGCCGCGCAAAGCTTCTTCTACATTACTGATGGCTGAGATTTGCGGCACACCAACACCAGCCACAATACGCGTGGTACAAATTGAACCTGGGCCAATACCCACTTTAACGCCATCAGCGCCTGCATCCACCAATGCTTTGGCTGCATCAGCCGTGGCAATATTGCCGCCAATGACTTCAATTTTTGGATAGTTTTTCTTGACCCAATTCACGCGGTCTAATACGCCTTGCGAGTGACCGTGCGCAGTATCCACAACAATTACGTCAACACCAGCCGCCGCTAAAGCCGCTACGCGCTCTTCAGTTTCTGCGCCTACGCCAACTGCGGCACCGACTCTTAAGCGACCCTTATTATCTTTGCACGCAAATGGATGGTCATGCGATTTTTGAATATCTTTTACTGTGATTAGGCCTTTTAGTGTGTCGTTTTCATCAATCACCAATACGCGCTCTAGGCGATGCTGATGTAGTAGATGAATCACTTCTTCTTTGCTTGCACCTTCGCGTACCGTAATCAATCGTGCGCGCGGTGTCATAATATTACTGATTGATTGGTCTAAATTAGTTTCAAAACGTAAATCTCGATTGGTTACAATGCCGACAATTTTGTTGCCATCGACAACAGGTAAACCAGAAATTTTGTGTTTTAGGGTGAGTGCCAACACATCGCGCACCGTCATGTGTGGTTGAATCGTGACTGGATCATTCACCACGCCAGACTCAAAGCGTTTAACCCGCGAAACGTGGGCGGCTTGTTCAGCGGCAGTCATGTTTTTATGGATAATGCCTAAACCACCTTCTTGTGCCAAGGCAATGGCCAGAGGTGCTTCGGTTACAGTATCCATCGCGGCAGAAACCAGCGGGATGTTAAGCTTGATATTGCGGGTAAGTTGCGTACTCAGATTAACTTCGCGTGGCATAACCACAGAGTGCGCGGGAACGAGTAAAACATCATCAAAAGTAAGAGCTTGTTGCAGCAAACGCATGAGTATTCCTTATCTCCAAAACGAGATTATACCGATTTGCAACACTTATTAAAAGTTGAACAATCAAATGTGTTAAAAACCATCCATTTATCGCTAAAATTGGCATAATTATGTAAACTCAAATAGTTAAATAGCGTTTTGGTTATATTGATCGTCGATAAGGAGTTGAAATGAAATCTGTATATTTGGTGTTGTGGTTAGCAATATTGACTATATTTTCATCTTCAAGCCAAGCTGAGATTTACAAATGGAAAGATAAAGATGGTGTAACTCGTTATTCTGACACGCCGCCGCCATCGAATACTAAATTAGAAAATATTGGCACCAAAAAAGTGGTTAAGTCCACCGGAAAAGAGCCTTTATCACCTGTCACTAATACGCCTGTTGTAGAACAACCCAAGCAAATTGTGCTGGAAACTCCTCAACAAAGTCCGGAAGACACTGCGGCAGAACAACGTCAGCGCACGGCAGAAGCTGAAAAAAATAATAAACAAGAAAAAGAATCGCAAGCCAAATTAAAAGCAGAAAACTGTAAGGCAGCTAGAGCAAACCTTGCCTCTTATGCACAAGGTGGGCGTGTTTACAAAATGAACGAAAAAGGTGAGCGCGAATACTTAGATGATGCTGGCCTAAAACAAGGTGCTGATAAAGCGCGGGCTGAAGTCTCTCAATATTGCAGCTAAGTTACTAAATTGATAGTTTGAGCGCTAATTTTAAGAACGTTTTAAGTTAATTAATTCTGCCTTATTTGGTTGTAAATTTAAGTCACTATTTAATAGTTAATCAATAGTTAAAATTTAATTCTTAAATTAAGCCTTAAAAATTGGTTAAGTTTTAAACTTCATTAATCGTCAGCCAACACATCACCGCCGCCTTTTTTCATCACTTTTCCATCTGCGGCACGCTGTTTACGTACTTCTTTCGGGTCGGCAATCAGTGCGCGATAAATCTCAACTCTATCTAAATGGCGCAAACTTGCGTCTAATTTAGATAACTTACCAAACACACCGATTTTATTGATGGCTAAATCAATTTCTGGAAATTTATTGAGAATGCCAGAAGTTTGGATGGCTTGCTCAATCGTGGCGTTTAATGGCATTTTTATCGGAATAATGACTTGATTACTCGGTAGCGCATAAGCCACTTCAACGGTCATTGTTTCATTATCCATCTCTAATTACTTTCTTTTTTATTCATAAAAACTTTATCTGCGCGCGCCACAAAGCCATCTACAAACGTATTGGCAATATGGCTAAATACGGGCGCAATGATTCTCTCTAAAAAGCCATTGGCAAATTCGTAATTCAGTTTAAACTCAATTTTGCAGGCATCAGCACGCAGTGCAATAAACTGCCAGCTTCCATCCAAATGTTTAAATGGCCCATCTTTTAATTGAATGTCCATGCTATGCGGAAACGTCTTATTATTGACCGTAGTAAAATGTTGTTTAATGCCATGATAATTAATATGCAAAGTCGCGCTTGTTTTGGTATCGGTGCGTTCTAATAAGTCCACACCGCCACACCAAGGCAAAAATTGTGGATAGTCTTCCACCGCGTCTACCAGCGCATACATTTGCTCGGCGGAATGCATCACCAACACGGTTTTTTGAACGACATTCATATTTTAAGATTTATAATCCACATCAATACTAGCGTAAAATACTATTTTAAGTCATAACCAACTAAATATCAGCAACATGAGCATCGCCCAAAACAAAAAAGCTTTTTTCGATTATTTTATTGAAGATAAATACGAAGCTGGAATCGTATTAGAAGGCTGGGAAGTAAAAGCGATTCGCGATAATCGCGTGAATCTTAAAGAAGCCTATGTCATTATCCAGCGCGGTGAAATTTATATCATCGGCTGTCACGTTACGCCTTTAGGGGCTGCCTCTACGCATATTCGACCAGATGCGATTCGCACCCGTAAATTATTGTTACATAACGAAGAAATCATCAAGCTGATTGAAAAAGTCGACCGCGCAGGCTACACCATTGTGCCGCTGGATATGCATTTTTCAAAAGGCCGCGTCAAAGTGCAAATTGGCTTAGCCAAGGGCAAAAAGCAACACGACAAACGCGATACCGAAAAAGCTAGAGATTGGGAGCGCGAAAAAGGCAGGATTATGCGTTCGCATAATAAATAACATTCGTAAGTAAATGCATTGAAACTTTATAAGTTGCGTAATCTCAAAGGTGTATAATGCAATTTGTTTTGGGGATGACCCGGTTTCGACGTGGGTTACAAAGCAGTGCAGGGCATACCGAGGCTCAGATTACCTCGTAAATACAGCTGAAACAAGTATAGTCGCAAACGACGAAACTTACTCTCTAGCCGCTTAAGACCGGTTGGACGCTGCACCAGCTCTCCCGTGGGTTGGATTGGGGTAACTCATACGCAGTGTCATACACACGGGATACGTTTTACGTTGGGTTACTTAGCGTAGAATTAACCTTAAGGTAGCTCGTCTGCACACCGCTTGTCTGTTGGTGTGGTGCAGATTAAATTAAACAACAAGGCTAAGTATGTAGAACTGTCTGTGGAGGATTTGCGGACGGGGGTTCGATTCCCCCCATCTCCACCAAATATAAGTGATTTAGTTGTTTTTTTATTTGATTAAAGAATTGATATTAAACGAATAAATGAGATTCAATAAAATAAAATGGGTTACGCTGGCAATTGCATATTGCTTTGCAGTGTTGCAAGCATTGCAACCGTTTATCCATGCGCATTTAGATGCGGAACATCCGATTCAAGAGTCGGGTTTTCATATTGGTAGTGAGTATGAGGAGTTAACTGATTTTTCTGGTGATTTTGCAAGTCACGTTGTGTCAAATGCAGACCACACTTCTCATACCGTACTAGTTGCTTCTGGTATTAAACAAGATTTCAATCCGGTTTTGGCCTCAGATGTGCTTTGCGCATTGTTGGCTTATATATGCTTTGCGGTTGCTTTACGATGCACTTCAAAGCGCTATTCATCTCTAAGTTTCATACCTTGTAGTTCCTCAAGACGACGGCTTCCTGCCCCACGCGCACCACCGCGCTTCTAATTTCAGCAGATTTTTAACCAAATGCATAGCGTGGCTATGCTAAATGGTTTTATATGAAATTAGGAGAGCACCATGCAATCATTATTGCGCCTTAATTGCCTTAAGTCAGGCATTAAAACTGTATTTATTACACTGTTACTTGTAGTGCCAATTGCTCACGCAGCAATCTCTGCAGACATTCAAAAACCTGCGGCTGAAATTACCTTGCAAGAAGCGTTAAATCTAGCGCTGAACGCTAACCCTGAAATTGCAGTTGCAATGCGCGAAAGAGAGGCGGTTGAGGGTGTGAAAACACAAGCTGCCATTCGCCCTAATCCGTCTATTTCTACTTCAATTCAAGATACGCGCAGTGCAAATAGGCAAACTTTTTTGCAACTGAATCAAGAAATTGAGCTTGGTAATAAGCGGCAAGCCAGAATTGATGCAGCGGATTCTTTTTATAATCAAGCTAGTGCAGGTTTGGAAAGCAAAAAAACAGAGATTCATGCCAATGTAGTGACGGCTTTTTACGAGGTGTTAATCGCACAAGAGCGATTGAGTCTTGCTAAATCTTCACTTGAAATTGCAAATTTAGCGCTAGATGCGGCTAGTAAGCGCGTCAAAGCTGGCAAGAGTGCGCCTGTAGAAGAGACTAAATCCAAAATAGCAGAAGCTAGTGCCAAAATTGAGCTGGTTCAGGCTAATCTGCAGTTAGCTAACAGCCGCAATCGCTTGGCTGCGCTCTGGGGCAGCACATTGCCTACATTTGAGCGTGCACAAGGGTCAGTCACCATGATTCCTGATGTGGCCGCTTTAAATGAATTGTCTGTAATGTTAGAGACTGCACCTGCAATTAAATTAGCAAAAATTGAAATTGATACGCGCAGTGCGTTGACCAGTATTGAGCGCAGTAAGGCAACGCCTAACATAACCATAAGTGCAGGTGTAGTAAATAACCAAGAGTTAGG
The DNA here is from genome assembly GCA_021732405.1 of Methylotenera sp. Taxonomy (GTDB): domain Bacteria; phylum Pseudomonadota; class Gammaproteobacteria; order Burkholderiales; family Methylophilaceae; genus Methylotenera_A. The sequence goes on along the minus strand of JAKFVB010000075.1, from coordinate 6,058 downwards.
TGGCTTAAATCAAGCGCTATTCGGTATATCTATTCCGATTCCAGTGTTTGATCGAAATCAAGGTAATTTACAGGAAGCAGTGGGTCGCCAATATAAGGCGCAAGATGCATTAATCGCTTTAAAAAATCAACTTTCAGCAGAGTTATCTAGCCAATATGCCCGATTGCAGGCGGCTAAACAGGCGACTGAATCGTTAAAAACAGAAATATTACCTGGCGCACAAAGTGCTTTTGAAGCGGCAACTAAAGGTTTTTCTGCTGGAAAATTCAACTTTTTAGATGTGCTCGATGCGCAACGCACCTTGGGTCAAGCCAAGTCTCAATATATACAGACCTTGCTAGAAGTACATCTTGCAGTGGCAGAGATTGAGCGTATTTTAGGTGATGTCATCCATCATCCAATCCACAAGAGTCTGGAGTAAATCATGCAAATTTTAAACAAATATAACCATAAACAATGGTTGCTTATCTTGGCGATTGTTGCTGTTGGCATTATTCTGGCTGGTTTAATTTTAAGCTCAGATAAAACTAAAGCGATAGCAGATAAACATGCCGAACACATGGAGCCAGCGGGTGTGAATCAGCAAAATGAATCTGCATCGGAAGATCATGATCATGCGGAATTGGCAACAGAAAGTGAGAAAGGTCCGCATGGCGGCAAGTTGTTTAGGGATCGTGACCTTGCGCTGGAGGTAACAATTTTTGAGCAAAATCAGCCACCGCAATTTAGGATTTATGCCTATGAAAATAACAAGCCTTTAGCTGGTAATAGCACTGTGGTGAGTTTAACCCTAACGCGATTAGGTCGTCAGCCACAATTATTTAAATTGTCGCCTGAGAATGAATATTTCACTTCAACAATCACTGTTGAAGAGCCACATTCTTTTAAAGTGGCTATTCAGGCAACGCATGCAGATAAAACACATCAATTTAATTATGACCAAGTAGAAGCAAGAGTGGTGTTAACTGAAGAACAGCTTAAGCATAATGCGATTGAGGTATTAACGGCCGCACCTGCGCGCATTCAAACTAATTTGCGTTTACTGGGTGAAATTAAATTAGATGCAGATAAAGCAGTGCAGGTATTGCCGCGCATGACAGGTATTGCAGAAAGTGTCACAGCAAATGTGGGCGACACAGTCGCAAAAGGCCAAACATTGGCAGTGATTTCCAGCATAGCAGTGGCAGAAAATCGCGCTGATTTATCGGCAGCGCAACAACGATTGAATCTTGCCAAAACAACTCTAGCGCGAGAGGAGAGCTTGTGGCGTGAAAAAATATCGGCCGAACAAGATTACCTTGCTGCTAAAAATGATTTGCAGTTGGCGCAAATTGAATTAACACAGCAACAGCAAAGGTTGGCCAGCATGGGCGTTAGCGGCGGTAGCGGTTCGCGCTATACCTTAAAAGCACCGATTAATGGTGTGATTACGCGCAAGAATGTGGCAACGGGCCAGGTGCTGGAGTTAACACAAATGATGTTCGAAGTGGCAGATTTAAATACGATATGGGCTGAAATGCATATCCCCATTAAAGATTTGGGTTTAGTAAAAACAGGACAAAAAGTCACAGTACGCGCTTCTTCTTTTGAGCAAAATACAGAGGGTACGATTACTTATATCGCCCCATTGGTTGATTTACAAAGCAGAACTGCAATCGCACGCGTCGTTATTCCCAACATCAAGCAAAATTGGTTAGTTGGTTTGCCCGTCAATATTGATTTAGTAGCAGACGAGGTCACTGTGCCACTCGCCGTTTCTTTAGAGGCTTTGCAAACCTTGCAATATGGCGATGTGGTATTTGGCCGCTATGGGGATGCTTTTGAAGCTAGGCCTGTTGAGTTGGGACGTCGTGATAGCAAATATGTGGAAGTGCTTTCTGGAATAAACGCAGGCGAACAATACGCGGCAGGTAATAGCTTTGTCGTCAAAGCAGAGTTAGGTAAAGCAGGAGCAAGTCATGACCATTAAGACTGAAAATATAAGCACTGAAATCTCAAGCGCTGGTAATGAAGCCAAAGGTCTTTTTGAAAAGCTTATCCAATTTTGTATTCATCAACGCTGGCTGGTGATGCTGGTTAGTTTGGGTGTGGCTATAATGGGGTTTGTAAGCTATCAACTATTGCCGATTGACGCGGTGCCTGATATTACCAATGTACAAGTACAAATTAACTCCTCAGCGCCTGGCTACTCGCCGCTAGAAACCGAACAGCGCATTACTTACCCAGTAGAAACGGCGATGGCCGGATTGCCTGATTTAGAAGAAACACGCTCAATTTCGCGTTATGGCTTATCGCAAGTGACCGTGGTGTTTAAAGAAGGCACCGATATTTATTTTGCGCGCCAATTAGTAGCCGAACGTATTGCGCAGGTAAAAGAAAAATTGCCAATAGGTATTGTCTCTGAAATGGGGCCGACTGCTACTGGCTTAGGCGAGATTTTCATGTGGACGGTGTCTGCCAAGCCTGGCGCACTGAAGCCAGATGGCACACCTTATACGGCGATGGATTTACGTGAAGTACAAGATTGGATTATTAAGCCGCAACTGCGTAATGTGCCTGGTGTTACAGAGATTAATACTGTTGGCGGGTATAGCAAACAATTTCAAGTGGCACCAAATTTAGATGCGCTCGTGAGTTATGGATTAACGCTCAGTGATATTTTAAGCGCATTAGCAAAAAATACAGATAACCAAGGTGCGGGTTATATTGAAAAGTTAGGTGAGCAATACTTAATCCGAGTTCCAGGCCAAATAGTAGCAAATGATAAAAATCAACACTTTGCGTTAAATGCACTTGGTAATGTGGTGTTGGATACACGTAATGGCACGCCTATTCGCATTCAAGATGTCGCAAAAGTTTCTATTAGTAGCGATTTACGTACTGGTGCAGCCACCATGAATGGTGAAGAAGTCGTGCTAGGAACAGTATTTATGCTATTGGGTGAGAATAGTCGTAGCGTTTCTCAAGCTATTGCAACAAGGCTGGCAGAAGTGAACAAAACATTGCCGGCGGGTATTACCGCCAACACTGTTTACGACCGTACTATTTTGATTGATAAGGCGATAAATACAGTTAAAAAAAATCTAATAGAGGGCGCATTGTTAGTCATTGCCATCTTGTTTATATTTTTGGGCAATATTCGCGCTGCCATTATTACTATGTGCGTGATTCCTCTTGCTATGTTAATGACGTTTACAGGCATGGTATCCAACAAAATCAGTGCCAACTTAATGAGTTTAGGTGCGCTGGATTTTGGCATTATTATTGATGGTGCAGTGGTCATTGTAGAGAACGCCATGCGCCGTCTAGCACACAGCCAACAAATGGTTGGGCGTAATTTAACAAGGCAAGAGCGATTCGCAGAAGTGTTCTTAGCCGCGCGTGAAGCAAGGCGACCACTTATTTACGGTCAGCTGATTATTATGGCGGTATATTTGCCTATTTTTGCACTCACAGGCGTTGAGGGAAAAATGTTCCACCCCATGGCATTTACAGTGGTGATTGCGCTAATTGCGGCAATGATTGTTTCGGTGACTTTTATTCCAGCCGCCATCGCGCTGTTTGTGACTGGGCGCGTGGAAGAAAAAGAAAATAAGGCGATGCGGTGGGCAAAAAAAATCTACACCCCCGTGTTAGATTGGACATTAGTCAATAAAGCAGTAGTGCTGACGCTAGCAATAACAGCTGTGGTATTAAGCGGCCTATTGCTAACGCGTATGGGCAGTGAGTTTGTCCCAAGTTTAGATGAGGGCGATATTGCTTTGCATGCTTTACGCATCCCTGGCACCAGCTTAAGCCAAGCAGTGGGTATGCAGGAAGAGCTGGAAAAAACCATTAAAAAATTCCCACAAGTACAAAGAGTGTATGCCAAGCTAGGTACAGCAGAAATCGCGACTGACCCCATGCCGCCAAGCGTAGCAGATACTTTTGTGATGCTAAAGCCAAGAGCAGAATGGCCAGATTCAAGTTTAAGTAAAAATGCATTAATTGCTCAAATTCAGGCAGCTGTGGCTAAAGTGCCAGGTAATAATTATGAATTTACCCAGCCAATACAAATGCGTTTCAATGAGCTTATTTCTGGCGTGCGCAGCGATGTGGCAGTAAAAGTGTTTGGTGATGATTTAGAAAGTATGACCGAAACGGCTGAACAAATTGCCAAAGTGCTAGAAAAAACCCCAGGTAACGCCGATGTGAAAGTAGAGCAGACAACGGGTTTGCCAGTGTTAACCGTGAATATCAATCGCGAAAAAATTGCCCGTTTAGGTGTGAACATGGCAGATATTCAAACGGCGGTGAGTATTGCCATGAACGGCGCACAAGCTGGCGCTGTATATGATGGCGATAGGCGTTTTGATATTGTAGTGCGTTTAGATGAAGCACAGCGCTTGGATACAGCGATGTTAGAGCGTTTACCAATCAAACTTAACGTGAATAATACCGCCACTTATATGCGTTTAAATGAGCTCGCCAGCCTGGATGTTGCACAAGGTGCCAACCAGTTTAGTCGAGCCAATGGTAAGCGTAACGTGGTAGTGACTGCCAATGTGCGCAATCGCGATATAGGTTCGTTTGTGGCAGAAGCACAAGCAGGTATTGCCACAGTTGTAAAAATACCCGCAGGCAATTGGCTGGAGTGGGGTGGCACATTTAAGCAATTGCAATCTGCCGCTGACCGCTTAAAAATCGTTATTCCATTGGCGTTAATCATTGTATTTATGTTGCTCTATGCCGTTTTTGGCAATTTTAAAGATGGCTTAATCGTATTCAGTGGCATTCCATTTGCGCTCACAGGTGGCGTCACTGCTCTATGGCTTACAGACATTCCGCTTTCAATCTCGGCAGGGGTTGGTTTTATCGCATTATCTGGCGTAGCCGTTTTAAACGGTTTGGTGATGATTACGTTTATTAATAATTTACGGGCAGAAGGTAGTACATTTAATGAAGCCATTCGAGAGGGCGCTTTAACAAGACTGCGCCCCATTTTGATGACTGCTTTGGTTGCCTCATTTGGCTTTATTCCAATGGCGATTGCCACAGGGGTGGGGGCGGAAGTGCAACGGCCATTAGCGACGGTAGTGATTGGCGGCGTGCTTTCATCTACCCTATTAACGTTGCTGGTATTGCCCTTGCTGTATAGTCTATTTTCTCAAAAAGAAACTTGACCTGAAAGATACCAAGCGCTTTGATTATCTTTATCGGCGATATTGCCTAAATCGACATATGCAGCCGTTAACGATAAATATTTCACTGGAAACCATGCAATAAATATATCTTTTGCATCATCTTCTTTAAATACGCTTAAATTATTGGGTCTGGCACGATATTCTGCACCTATTAATAAGTTATCTGTCAGCATTAACGCAGCAGATGCCGCGGGTTGTAATTGATATTTTTCGTGATTGTCTCCGCCAAATCCCAGCAAGCCAAACTGATTGGCTTTAGTGGCTTGCAAAGTAAGATTTAATAGTAAGTTTCTGCCACCAATTGCCGCCAAATACAGTTTAGTGGCAGATAGGTAAAGGTCAACCCCAGTTGCACTCTCAGCCCCCAATGCTTTAGGTACTTTATCAAAATCAACATTGTGTTTAATTTGTGCACCTGCAGCAACTTGAGGCACCCAAGAGTCTTGATCATAAACTGCATCACCAAACAAACGTACTTTTGCGCCTAGTGTATGCATGCGAATATGTTCGTTTGGTACAGTATCGCTTAAGCCAAAATTTTGGTGACCATATGAAATTTCGACACGATTGTCGAAACCTACAGCAACTCCTGCTAAGTTCATTTCAAAGCCGCCATTCGTTTTGGCATGTGTGTAAAAAGCCGAAGCGCCCGTTTCTTCGCGCGTACCATAACCTGCAATTAATGCCCAAGGTGTTAATCCACCGCCAGCAGAACCTTCAATTTGCATCACGCCACCCGTTGCCAGTAAACGTTCTCCAGCGATTAGTGAGGTTGTTACACTTGCTGTAAACAACAGTGTAAAAATTTGTAATAATGATTTTTTTAACATGAGATTAGCAGTAATATTAAAAATTAATTTTGAATGAATAGGTTA
>JAKFVB010000034.1 GCA_021732405.1 Methylotenera sp. | reverse complement strand
GGGCTAGGGTGGGGGTTGCTACTTTGAAGAATGAAAAACTACCAAGAATTGCACCAACTATTAAAACCAACTCACGTTATTTACGTAGCAATATGACGGATGCTGAACAACATCTTTGGCAGCACGTTCGTATGCGTCAACTGAATGGGTTGAAGTTTAGGCGACAACATCCGTGCGGAAACTATATTTTAGATTTTGCTTGCATAGAAATTAAACTCGCAATTGAATTAGACGGTAGTCAGCATCAGCAACAAATTGACTATGACAAAAACCGAACAGAGTGGTTAAAAAGTGAAGGTTGGAACTTATTGCGTTTTTGGAATAATGAAGTTTTGCAGAATAGTGAGAGTGTGCTGGAGGCGATTAATGAATACTGTCAAAAATGACTACCCCCATCCTAGCCTTCCCCCTAAAATGGGGAAGGAACTGTACGCATGAAAAAATTTGCCATTAGCATTCTGGTTTTTTGGGTGGTGGCAGTCATCATGGGCAAGCTATTTCAATTAAATCCCAATCAAATTGATTTAAACGCAGTTTTAGCGTCCATCAGCACGCACTATTGGTTAGGTGCAGACGATTTGGGTCGTGATATTTTAGCGCGGGTTTTAACGGGGATTCAGGTTTCCTTTTTTGTGGCCATCATCGTCACCGTAATTACCATGCTAGTTGGCGTAATTATTGGCCTGCTGGCTGGTTTTTATGGCGGGAAAATTGACGCTATTCTAATGAAAATCACCGATATTTTCTTAGCTTTTCCGGGGATTTTATTGGCGATTGCATTTGCTGCCGTATTGGGCGCAGGTTTAGGCAACTTAATCTTGGCTTTGTGTATCACAGGCTGGGTAAGCTATGCACGATTAACGCGCGGTCAAACACTTAGCTTGCGTAATAGGCAACATGTGATTGCAGCAGAGTCACTGGGGGCTAGCGTACCGCGCATTTTAATCAAGCATATTTTGCCACTTTTAAGCTCAATCTTAATGGTAGAAGCCACTTATAGCTTAGCCAGTGTGATGATTGCCGAAGCCAGTCTGTCATTTTTAGGATTGGGCATTCAAGCACCAAATGCCAGCTGGGGCGCCATGTTGCGCGATGGGGTGCGCTATATGCTGGTGGCGCCGCATTATGTATTGGTTGTAGGGTTAAGTTTAATGAGCTTGATATTGGCGATTAATTTGGGTGGCGACTATCTGCGCGATAAACTGGACGTGCGTGTAGAATAATTTGAGTAAAAATAATGGTTAAGTATTATCTTTAAAGCTTAATATTTAAGGACTTAACGTGCAAAAGCAGTACAAATATTACGATTTCATCATGGCGGCGTTCGTCACGGTGCTGGTCTGCTCCAATTTAATTGGCCCGGCTAAAGTCACGCAAATCGATGCGCCGCTATTAGGCACATTAACCTTTGGCGCTGGCGTTTTATTTTTCCCGATTTCATTTATCTTTGGCGATATCCTTACAGAGGTGTATGGCTATTCTGCCAGCCGCCGCGTCATTTGGGCAGGCTTTGCAGGCTTGGCATTTGCCAGCCTGATGGCATGGATGATTGTGGCCCTTCCACCCGCGCCATTTTGGAGCAATCAGCATGAGTATGAAGTGGCCTTTGGCAGCACTTGGCGCATCTCATTAGCAGGCTTAGTTGCATTTGCCGTGGGCGAATTTGTAAATAGCTTTATAATGGCGAAGATGAAAATAGTTGCCGCAGGCAAACGCCTATGGCAACGCACCATTACCAGCACTATTTTTGGCGAAACAATTGATACCGTACTATTTGTTCCATTGGCGTTTTGGAATAGTGACATCATCCCAAATGATAAAATTCCATTGGTGATTGGTGCGCAGATTATCGCCAAAATTGCAGTAGAAATTGTTTTCACCCCCGTGGTTTATAAAACTGTCGCGTTTCTAAAAAAAGCAGAGCAGACAGACTATTACGATAAATATACGGATTTTAACCCTTTTAAACTATAACTAATTGAGATTTCATTGACTGAAACCATAGCAACAACCGTATCCTGGCAAGAAAAAGGCAAACCACAGCAAGCGGTTTGGCAAAGTGAGGCGAATACCGCGCCACCTAAAAATATACAAATTGCAGATGACACGACTAGTGCAAAAGACGCTTATAAGCTGATATGCGAGGGCACCGCTTTTTTATATAAAGGCGATTTTCAAAACGCCAAACAGATGCTGCAAGCCATTACGCGCAAGTTTGATATTAAGCCTATCAAATCAGCTGAGAATCTCACACAAGCGTTTCACCAACACCGCGCAAGGCAAATTCAGCGCGCGAATATTACCAACAAGATTCTGATTGAGTTGAATCATGGTAGTTGCGATTTAAAACGCGCGTCTGATGTAAAAGAAGCGGTTACAGGTGCATTAATAGTTAACGCCAAGTTAGATAAAGTGCCAGCAAAAATGGTGCTGTCTTTAAGAGAATTATTAGGTATGGTGGGTGCACATGAATGGCGCAAAAAAGGCGTGCCTGTCGATGCGCTACCAGCCAATATTCATGCGCACTACGGCGTATATTCGCCTATTCGCGGCGAGTATTTAGATTTAATTAATACAACCAGTTTAGGCAATGCCAAAACCGCTTTTGATATTGGTACAGGCACTGGCGTGATTGCGGCTATTTTGGTTACACGCGGCATTAAAGCGGTTATCGCAACCGATAACAATCTGCGCGCCTTGAATTGCGCGGCGGATAACGTAGAAAAACTGAATCTAAAATCGTACATCACGATTGAGCAAGCAAATCTGTTTCCAAGTGGACATAAAAAGGCCGATTTAATCGTCTGCAACCCGCCGTGGTTGCCAGCCAAAGCCAATGCGCCAATTGAACATGCGATTTACGACCCGAACAGCGCGATGCTAAAAGGCTTTTTAAATGGTGTAAAAGCGCATTTGAATGAGGATGGCGAAGCCTGGCTGATTTTGTCTGATTTAGCCGAGCATCTAGGTTTGCGTACGCCAGAGGAATTGCAAAAATGGATTGCAGATGCGGGGTTAACGGTAGTTGAAAAGCTGGATATCGCACCTAAACACGCTAAAAGTAGCGACCAATCTGACCCGCTGTATGCGGCGCGGGTAAAAGAAATTACCTCGCTTTATCGGTTAAAAATATAGATTAACACCTTAACGAATATTAATGACTTGATAAGTTCCAAGTAGAAACAATTTTTGCTTCGCTTGAGCTAAGCCCATACGTTAATTGAATATTTGCTATGGTTAAATCTCTTTTAGCGTTAATGATATAAAAATGATTGTTTGTTAATTGACCAATGGCTAATTTAAGTTTGCCTTTTAAAAGCATTAAGTTACCTTCAAGTTGATATATAAACATTTTTTGACCTCAAATCTTAATCAGTTAATTATCAAGTGATATTTAATATGATTATTACGTTTGGGAGAGTAAGCCAGTACTTAATATGCTGTCAGAAAAGGCTTACTTTTATGCTGTCATTGCGGGCTAGACTCGCAATCTGGCGCGAGTAAAAGGTGCTGAATCAAGTTCAGCATGGCACTAGTTTTTAGTAAAGTTTATGTCCATTTTAGGCATTTTTTAACTAAAATTTTAAGCGAAATGTAAAGTGAAACCATGTCATTAGGCCCAGTTATGTTAGATGTTGTTGGCACTGAATTAAATGCTGACGATATTAAACGCTTACAACATCCGCTAGTGGGTGGTGTGATTTTATTTGCACGCAACTTTGTTAGTTGCGGCCAGCTTAAAGCGCTAACCGCTAGTATTCATGCCGTTCGCCAGCCGCCTTTATTGATAGCGGTAGACCATGAAGGTGGTCGCGTACAGCGGTTTAGAGATGGTTTTACCAAGATTCCACCCATGCGTGAGTTTGGCAAGATTTGGGATAAAAATCCTAAAAAGGCGCGTGAATTAGCCATTGAAGCGGGCTGGATTTTAGCGGCAGAATTGCGTGCGCATGGCATTGATTTTAGCTTTACCCCAGTGCTGGATATGGATTACGGCGATAGCTTAGTGATTGGTGATAGAGCGTTTCATCAGGACGCAACGGCGATTAATGAATTGGCCTTCAGCTTGATGCAAGGCCTTAAAAAAGGTGGCATGTCAGCGGTTGGTAAGCATTTTCCTGGTCATGGTTTTGTGGTGGCCGATTCGCATGTAAGCATTCCAATTGATGAGCGCAGTTTTGATGAAATTGCCGCCAACGATATGCAGCCATTTAAGCAAATGATTGATGAAGGTTTGGCGGCGATTATGCCAGCGCATGTGATTTACCCAAAAGTGGATGATAAGCCGGCTGGTTTTTCAGCTAAATGGCTGCAAAAAGTATTGCGTGAGCGCTTAGGCTTTAACGGCGTTATTTTTAGTGACGATTTAAGTATGGAAGGCGCTAGCGTTGGTGGTGATGTCACTACGCGTAGTTTGGCTGCGCTGAATGCGGGCTGCGATATGGTACTGCTATGCAATCGGCCTGATTTAGCTGATGAGCTACTTGAAAAACTGGACTGGAAAATGTCTGCATTTAGCATATTAAGGCTGGCACGCATGCACGGCGGTCACCATCCTGCTAGCGTAGACGATTTGCACGAAAACGCAGAGTTTGTGCAAGCCGTAAAACGTGTTGCTGTAGTGGGCAAAACTGAGGCTGATTTATTTGCTTAAACCATCAGCCATGCTAGCCAGATGCCAATCTAACTAGGTGTGTGTGGCATACACTTTTAAATTCTGCGGCGGGCAATCGTAAATAAACCCACTGCCGCTGCCATTAACGGCAAAGATGCTGGTAATGGAACTGCGCTGATTTTAACGCCAACTACAAAGTCATCATAATCTGCATCGCCAGTAGAGCTATCATTAAAACCCAACACATAATCAAACGGTCCAAAATCAGGGCCACTGACAGGTGTTAAGTTGCCATTCAAAATTGCAAAACCAATTGCTGGCTTTTCTGCGTCGCCATTCGTTACCGAGCCGCCTTGGTCATCGCTAAAGCTGAAGTCAACAGTGCCTGCACCAACTAACACTGAAGCAGTTGTGTCACCAGGTGCATTGAACTCTGTCAACGCGTTACCTAAAAATGCAAATGAATTGTTATAGCCGCTCTCGCTACCTAAATAGGTAAAAGAGATTCTGATAGGCTCATTTGCTACAAGCGTTCCTAGAAAGCCACTCGAATATCCGCCAGTAAAAGTTGAGGGTTGTCCGTTAAAGCCAAAAAAGAGATTGGTGTAGCACCAGCAATACTCAAGCTACTTGCTTGAGCAATACCAGCCGTGAAAAGCAATGAGGCTGCGAATGAAATGGTTGCAAGAGTCGGAATGTGTTTCTTAAGCATGATAATTCCTTTGAAAATTAAAAAAACTGTAATCACTAAGTCACACAATAGGAGTTTTTATAAATGTAGTCTGTGCGCTAGTTAACTTACAATTCAGTTAAACAGTCGTTTAGGCGTATTAATATACGTAGTCATGCGTATTGTGTTAATTAGAGAGTATTGAATATGCTCATTTATCTGATAGGAATTAAATAAGATTAATTGTGAATAGGTTCGCTGTGATGATTGATTTTAACAATTTGTCACTTGAAACTTTGGTCAATAGTCGCTATCTTAGTTGTATTGCCTTTTGGCAACTTTTTATAAGGAAATAAACATGTTAGATGATATGCAAGTATTAGGTCGTGAGGGTAGTTTATCTACAACACAGAATAAGGTATTACGTAACACTTATGCCTTACTTGGCTTAACCATGATTCCAACCGTGATTGGCGCGTTGGTAGGCATGAAAATGAATTTTGCTTTTGCAGCGCTGCATCCATTTATGTTTGCAATTGGCGCAATGGCCGTGATTTACGGAATGTTTTTTGCGATTAACGCAAACCGCAACAGCAGCATTGGCGTGGTTTTATTGTTGGGTTTAACGTTTGTATTAGGCTTGATGTTAGGCCCAATTTTGCAACATGCGCTTAATTTAAATAACGGCGGTCAAATCGTTGGCTTAGCAGCTGGCGGAACTGGTGTTATTTTGATGACCATGGCTGGCATTGCAACGACCACCAAAAAAGATTTTAGCTTTATGGGCAAATTTTTAATGGTTGGCATTATTCTATTAATCGTTGCATCGCTTGCTAATATTTTCTTGCAAATTCCAGCCATGCAATTAGTGTTGTCAGGTGTTGGTGTGTTGTTGTTCTCAGGTTTTATTTTGTATGATGTAAGCCGTATTGTGAATGGCGGCGAAACCAACTATGTGATGGCAACATTAGGCTTATATATGAGTATTTATAACTTGTTTACTAGCTTGTTACATCTGTTAATGGGTTTAATGGGTAGCAATGATTAAGCCTAGTTACGATTAAGCTGTTTCATGATGTTAAAAAGCCGACTAAATGTCGGCTTTTTTATTGCTTACTTAACACCCTGCGCTGCCTGAAAAAATCTGACAGCACCGCACCACATTCCACCGCTAATATGCCACCAATCACTTCTGTGTGATGATTCAATTTCGGCTCCGCCATTAGGTTAACTACACTGCCACAAGCACCTGTTTTAGGGTCGCTGGCGCCATAGACCAGTTTTGCAATACGCGCATGTTGCATCGCGCCGCTACACATCGCACACGGCTCTAGCGTGACATATAAGGTGCAATCCACTAAGCGATAATTGCCCAAATAAGCGGCAGCTTCTCGCATCGCCATAATTTCAGCGTGTGCAGTCGGGTCATGTAAAGCAATTGGCGAGTTGCCGCCGCGCCCAATCACCACATTGTCTTTGACTACAATAGCGCCAACAGGCACTTCACCCAATGCAGCGGCTTGCTTTGCCAAATCTAATGCTAGTTGCATAAAGTCAATATCAGTTGTCATGGTTACTATTGTTGTTTGTTTACGTGAAACTGCTTTATAAGTTGCGCCAATTTTTCTAACAATAGCGGCTTAGGTGATGCGCTGTAAGTAATGATGTTGTAACGTTGTGCAATATCCATTATGAGTGTTTGCTGATGCGGCAAAGCATCAGCTGCGCGTGCGGCAAAATGCAACACAGTTTCGCCATTATTGGGCGTTAGACCAGCACGTTTTAACTGTTTTAAATATTGTGCATATATACGTTGTGCTGGGTTTAGTTTAGCCTTTTGCTGCTTCACTAAAAAGTAAGTGGTTAACCCCATGATGACCGCAATAATGCTCACCATTCCTATCAACATATGCATTAAGTTGAGATTTTTGCCGCTCAATTTTTTTAGGAAATCGAGTTGTTTTTTATCGTCATAACCCAGAACCCACTGGTTCCAGCCGTTATTGACGCTATCCCAATTAAGATACGCTTTTTTAAGCCAAGGATAATCGGGCCGTGCCATTAAGGGCAGTTCATCGGTTTCATCTAGCGCATCGCTAATGCCATTTTCTATGCGTTCTGGCGATACCGCTGCAGTTGGGTCCACACGCACCCAGCCTCTTTCAGCAAGCCAAACTTCAGCCCAAGCGTGCGCATCTGATTGGCGCACAATATAGTAATTGCCATTGGGGTTATATTCCCCGCCTTGGTAGCCAGTGACAATGCGCGCTGGCACGCCTGCGGCTCGCATTAAATACACAAAGCTAGTGGCATAATGTTCACAAAACCCGCGTTTTGTATTGAATAAAAAGTCATCAACAGGATTATCGTCCAACCTGGGTGGCTTTAAGGTATAGACAAACGGCTGTTCTCTGTAGCGTTTAAGCGCGGTATTAATCTTGTCTACCGCACTTAAGCCTTGCCAGCTTTCGGCTAATTGCACGGTTTTTGGGTTTTCACCCTCGTTAATTTGCAGGCTCAATAGGCGCTCTCGCTCACCTAAACTTAAGCCCAATTGATAACTACTAAAAGATATTGCATCGTAGCGTAACCTTGTGCGAACTGGTTTATTAGCAACCACAGAATAATCGTGGGTCAGTCTTGCGTCTTGCGGAATCAATGTTGGTAAATCTAACATGAGCATCCATAAGCGGTTATGCGGCTCAAGCGTCATGGTATATTGGATTGGATTACCACTTACTTTTGCAATTTCGGGCTGTAAACCAATTTTAGAGCTACTCATGGTCCAGCTACGGTCTTCTTGATGCCATAACACTGGTCCACGCCAATAGAGTTGGTTTCTTTCAGGCACTGCGTTTTTAAATTGCACCCTAAAAGCAATCGCACTATTTTTAGTAAGATTGCTGATATTGCCAAATTGCAGGCTATCACCCAAACCCGTCATTCCGCTATTCGCATCTTGCGGCAAACCCCATAACGGGCCTGGAATGCGCGGAAATAGCACAAATAATATGAGCATCACAGGCACCGCCTGCAACAATAATTGCGCAGCTAGTTTTAGGGTGAATTGAATGTCTCTTTGCTTGCCAGCATCTTTAAAGCTGATATTAATTAACGTTGCCGTCAGCAATATAAGTGGCGCAATGCTTAAGCCAAATGTCGCGATGGTTTGATTAAACAAAAATAAATTACCCACCAAAAAGTACGCCAGCACAATCACCAACATGTAATCGCGCAATGTTTTTGTTTCTAGCAGCTTAAGTGAGCACATCACCACCAATAAACTTAACGATGCATCACGCCCGAAAAATCCCTTAAAAGTGACAATAATGCCCACGCAAATGATTAAGGTAATTGGCAATAAAGCCCAAATTTTAGGCATGGCCCATTGGTATCTATCTAATAAATAGCGCCAAGTGCCAAAACTGATGCTGGCCATAATCACCCATAGAGGTAAATTGGGAATATGCGTACCCAATACCACTGCTAGCGAAACCAGTAGCCATTTTAGGTGTTGCGGAGTTAAGAGGCGATTCATTAACTTAATAACGCCAGCGTTGTTAACGCCTGATGGTAGTGCGCTTCAGTATTGTTGGGCGCTAATTCAGTATCTGGCAGCCTTAAGCCATAGGTTTGCTGAGTTGCGTGCGCGTCAATTATCCAGCGCGTGAGTTGCGAAATGCGTGTTTCAATATCGCCTGTGGTATCCAACCAATCTAGCCATAAGGTATGAATGCCTGCGCCGCTGTAAAGTTTGGTATACATACCAATGCCGCGGCTGGAGGCTTTCCAGTCGACTCGACTTGGGGAATCGCCGACTTGGTAGTTTTTATGCCCATTAAAGTCATCATCGCCTTTGGTCAACTGGCTACTACCTTGTACATCAGCATCTGCTGACAAATTATTTTGGTATATTGATTCAGCGGGTTTTGGGTACACCAGCAGTTGAAAAGGATTATCCACTACTGCCCAAGCATGCAATAAACTTAAAGGGAATTCTGTGTAAATGGTTAAGCGTGGCAGGCTATGCAGGCCACGCTTGATGGTGGTGAGTGGGATGTCAAAGAGCTGCACATCGTTAGCCTTTATATCGTTAATGACTTCTGCCTGACGATTAAAGTAGGCGGCCACCACATAGCGTGGCCGATTTTTAGTCTCGGATATTTTAAGCACGATTGTGGCGGTGTCACCTGCAAAAACGGGGCTTGCGTTTGATACTGCAATTTGCAAATGCAGCAAATTACGCCAAGTATGCAACATGGCAATGTTACCCAAAGAAGCCAGCAAAAATGTGACGTAATAGCCCAAGCTTAATGAGTAATTAATTGAGCCAATCAGCAATCCAATCAGCATC
The DNA here is from genome assembly GCA_021732405.1 of Methylotenera sp. Classification (GTDB taxonomy): domain Bacteria; phylum Pseudomonadota; class Gammaproteobacteria; order Burkholderiales; family Methylophilaceae; genus Methylotenera_A. Next base: position 50,529 of record JAKFVB010000034.1, on the reverse strand, counting down.
GTTGCATACAATAAACCCCAGCGCGTCGGCACAATGTAGATTTGACGCGGATTGAGTATGGCGACATTATTGGCGCTTTTTGCGACCCTAAACCATTGTTGCCAATAGCTTATTTTCCAAAACGTGAATGGCCAAATTTTACTTAACATGTTTTTAGGTGCAAAAATTTTCGGTGCAAAAAAGTGGTTAAGTAATCGCGACTTGATCAAGTATTTGCTTGGCTATATTGCTATTGCCATCTTGCGCTAAGCGGTGCGCAACAACACTTGGTAACACAGCCTGTACATCTTCTGGCGTGACAAAATCGCGACCATCTATTAATGCCCAAGCTTGCGCGCATTGGCGCAAACCTAAGCCAGCTCTGGGTGATAATCCCTCATTGGTTTGTGTGCGTGTATATTGAATCAGCGCCTGTAAATAATCTAACAGCGCATCTGACACATGTACTTGGTGCACTTGCTGCTGCAATTTTAATAAACCATCAGCGTCACATACTGCTTGAATACTGCTGGCATTGGCGCGACCACCTTGATTTTTAAGTAGTGCTCGTTCAGATTGGGCATCAGGATAACCCAATGTAATCCGCATTAAAAAGCGATCGAGCTGCGATTCTGGTAAGGCAAACGTGCCGATATGGTGTTTAGGGTTTTGGGTAGCAATCACAAAAAACGGTTGTGGCAGCAAATGCGTATTGCCATCCACCGTCACCTGATGTTCTTCCATCGCCTCTAATAACGCACTTTGGGTTTTTGGTGTGGCGCGATTAATTTCATCTGCCAGTAATACATTGGTGAATATTGGCCCTGCATGAAACTGAAAGCTAGAAGTGTTCCGATCAAAAACCGATACGCCAATGATGTCGGCAGGTAATAAATCGCTGGTAAATTGGGTGCGCCTGAATCCCAAGCCCAACACTTGCGCCAAGGTATGTGCCAGCGTGGTTTTACCCATGCCAGGTAAATCCTCAATCAGCAAATGTCCGCCTGCCAATAAACAGGTAAGGCTTAATTTAACTTGCTGCTCTTTACCTAAAATAATATGTGACGTTGCATGAATAATCGCTTGAATAGTTTTTTGCATAGGTTTTATGAGCGGTTTCTTATTTGAATGAAGAGATAAAGTTAACGGTAATATTGAAGCTAATTATCGATTTTAATTCTAAATTACCTGTCTTGATTGGATTTATCAGCCCAGCGCACCATCACGTAGATTAAGCCCATCACAAAAGCGCCGCCTACCCATATGCTTATTTCTTCAAAACTAGGGGACGCATCTTGTACTGGCATCACAATCAGTTTGCGCAAAAACAGTACCAATACCACTTCGATAAACGTTTCTACCAACAATTTACTGCCTAGCAAATAGCGTATTTCGGCAGAAATCAGCGCGGAAATTGACCATAGCAACATGAGCGTACCCAGCGCATGTAAAAAGCCGTGTACTAAATTATGCGCATAGGCTGCTTGCTGCACATCTTTAAAAAATAGCCAAGTAAACATCACCACTGAAATTGCCAATGCCAAACCGATTATGATGTGAGCAAATCCATTCAACCAAAGCATCGCTTTGACGGCGATTCGATTGAGGGGTTCAAATTCGCGCGGTAGTTGATCTTGTGTCATCTGCGTCTCTTATTTAAAGTAAAATTAAAACTTGATTAATAATAATTTAACCACATATAAGGTTAAATAGATTTAAATGACAAATGAATATTTATAATTTATAGTAAACTGGTCTATTATTTTTTTATGTGAATTGATTAAAGGCATTTTTATAATATGCATATTCGACAATCAAGCGAACGCGGCCACGCCAATCGTGGCTGGTTAGATAGCTACCACTCTTTTTCTTTTGCGGATTATTACGATCCTAATTGGATGAGCTTTTCAGTGTTGCGCGTGATTAATGAAGATGTGATTGCGCCAGCCAAAGGCTTTGGCACGCATTCGCACCATGATATGGAAATCATCACCTATATTTTAAAAGGTGAGCTGGCACATAAAGACAGCATGGGTAATGTTGAAACCATCAAGCAAGGCTTTGTGCAGCGCATGACAGCAGGTACAGGGGTTGCGCACAGCGAATTTAATGCATCCGCAACCGAACCTGTGCATTTATTGCAAATTTGGATTACACCCAATCAACTTAACTTAACACCTGGATATGAAGATAAATACTTTGACGCAGCATTAAAATTAAACCAATGGTGCTTGTTGGCGTCACAAAATGGTGCGCAACATTCATTAATTGTTCATCAAGATATTGCACTATACGCAGCACAATTAACCGATAAACAAGCATTAAATTACACACTTAAACCAAACCGCAAAGCTTATTTGCAAATTGCTTTGGGCGATGTTGAAGTAAACGGAAAGCGACTAATTGCAGGGGATGCCGCAATGTTCGATGCCAATGAGATGCTAGAAATTAAAGCGCTGGATAGTGCAGAAGTGTTGCTATTTGATTTACCTTAAGTGTTTAAAAGCCAACAATATTTAACTTAAACCCATTTTTTATTTTAGGAATCATGTATGAGTATCGTATTAAAAAATATTGTTTTGGCATCTGCTTTAGTGCTTAGCTCAAGCTACGCATTAGCCGAGCCAGAAACCTATAATATTGATAATAATCATAGCTTTGCCAATTGGAGCGTGCGTCATGTCGTTTCCAAAACATCCGGTACATTTAGTGATGTAACAGGCAAAATTGTGATTGATCGTAGCAATTTGGTTAACTCATCCGTTGACGCAAAAATCAATCTACTCAGCGTAAACAGCAGCCTTGCCAAACGTGATGAGCATATTAAAAAATCCGATTATTTAGATGTAGAAAAATTTGCCGAAATGACTTTTGTCAGCAAAAAAATCGAAGCAAAATCGGCAACAGAGGGTGTGATGACAGGTGTGTTAACAATGCACGGCGTGTCAAAAGAAATAACGATGCCATTTAAAGTGTTGGGTTTTGGTGCCGACGCATGGGGCGGCTACAGAAGTGGCTTTGAAGCGTATACCAGCATAAAAGCCAGCGATTTTGGTTTTGGCTGGGGCTTGAAACCTAATGCTTCAGTAGGTGACGATATTGAAATTACCTTGTTGATTGAAGGCATCAAAGCTAAATAGTATTGACGACATATTCAGAATTTTATAATTAAAAGTGGAGAATGACATGGCATTAGATTTATTCAGCCCAGCAAAACTAGGCTCAATCGCACTAAAAAATCGTATCGTAATGGCACCTTTAACCCGAAACAGAGCAGGTGATGGCGGCGTGCCGCATGATTTAAACGTGACCTATTACGCACAGCGCGCCAGTGCGGGTTTAATTGTGACCGAAGCAACGCCGATTTCTGCAATGGGTCATGGTTATCCTGCTCTACCTGGTATTTATACTGATGAACAAGTGGCTGGCTGGAAAAAAATTACCGATGCGGTGCATGCCAAAGGCGGCAAAATTGTGATTCAGTTATGGCATGTAGGCCGTATTTCGCATCCCACCTTATTAAACGGTGCACTACCCGTTGCGCCATCTGCCATTAAGCCAGCAGGCAAAGCGTTTACCTACCAAGGCTTGGTGGATTACGTTGAGCCGCGTGCGCTAGATGCCAGCGAATTGCCAGCCATTGTGCAAGATTATGTGCATGCAACCAAATGTGCGCTTAAAGCTGGTTTTGATGGTGTAGAAATTCATGCCGCCAATGGCTATTTGTTAGACCAATTTTTGCGTGATGGCAGTAACAAACGCACCGATAATTACGGCGGCAGCTTTGAAAACCGCGCGCGTTTATTGTTAGAAGTGACTAAAGCCGTGGTTGAAACCGCAGGCGCCGATAAAGTAGGCATTCGTATTTCACCAGTCAATCCATTTAACGATATGAAAGACAGTAACCCGCAAGCGCTATTTAACTTTGTGACAGAGCAACTTAGCCAGTTTAACTTAGCTTATTTGCACGCTGTTGAAGGCGGCATTCACGGTGGCGGCAAAGCCGATGCGTTTGATTTTGACCAGATGCGCAAACTTTATAAAGGTGCATACATGGCTAATTTAAGTTACGACAAAGCGCGTGGCAATGCCGCAATTGCCAGTGGCCATGCCGATGTGATTGCTTATGGCGTACCTTTTATTGCTAACCCAGATTTGGTTGAGCGTTATAAAACAGATGCAATATTAAATGAAGCGGATTCAAAATCATTTTATGGCGGTGATGAAAAGGGATACACTGATTATCCGTTTTTAAGCGCATAACTTAACCACTTTTTTTAACCAAATAAATTGCTCAATATTTAGGTAAACAACATGCAAAAAACCGCCATCACGCAAGCACCCATTAACGAAATGATTGCCAACCGCTGGAGTGGTCGTGCTTTTGATGCAACTAAACCTGTTTCAAAATCGCAACTATTAAGCTTGTGTGAGGCTGCCCGCTGGGCACCATCTTGCTTTGGTGATGAGCCTTGGCGCTTTATGGTGTGGGATAAAAACAGCAATGCGGATGCTTGGCAAAAAGCCTTTGATTGTTTAGTGCCGGGCAATCAGGAATGGGTTAAAAATGCGCCAGTATTATTGCTGGTGTGTGCCGATACATTATTTGGCCATAATCAAAAACCGAATCGCTGGGCGCAGTATGACACGGGTGCAGCTGCTGAAAATTTATGTCTGCAAGCGCAAGATTTAGGTTTAATGGCGCATCAAATGGGCGGTTTTAATGCCGATTCTGCACGTAGCACGTTTGCGATTCCAGAACAATTCACCTTAATGGCGATGGTTGCAATCGGCTATGCAGGTGATGCCAATCAACTGTCGGATGACTTAAAAACACGGGAATTAGCAGCGCGTAAACGTAAGCCAGTTGCCGATTTATTTTTTGATTCAGCTTGGAATAAGCCGATTTAGCTTTAAGTACCAATTTAGTTGAATTGATAGATGCTAAAGAGGCACTGAAAGACATAGGCCGTGGCACTTATAAGAAAAATGCTAACCAATAAAAAACCGCCCGTAGGCGGTTGTGATGGTAACCAAGTAGTTACGCTACGCAGCTATTTTGTATTGAGATTCCAAAATAGACTCTGCTCTAGTGATACTTTCCTTAGTCTGTATTTCAATAAGTTTTAGCAGGTCTATGGCGTGAAGCATCAGCGCTTCAATTTCTAAAGCGCTTAAAATCTCACCTGACTGCCCCTTGTGCATAATCAAATCAATATTCATAGCGTACCCCATAAGTTAGTGTTTACTTTGCCCATTTAGGCAATTCTTTGCGTGTTCAAAATTATCTGGATCGTTATTCTTAGCTGCGCTTAACAAAATTTCAAGATTCAATATTTGTTGTTTTGCGTTATACATAATTCTAGCAACCGAGTAGTCTGCTGGATCGGAGCTGTTAATTATTAGCTCGCATATAATATCCAGTTTCTTTAATGCGCTAATGCGATTCTCAATCGAAGGGTCTGGTACTGTTAAAATGCCAGCCAAACCGTGTAAATCACATTCTTGCAATATTAGAGTAATGTTTGCACAAACATGCTCCCAGATACTTGATGCTAATTTCTCTAAATCTGACATATTCTTTTATTGGTAGTTTCATCAACAGCCACAGATTATATCATTATTAGCGCTATGCTACAATATTAGCATTATTGACGAAGCCGTCAATAGGATTTTGGCTTACAAACCCTTACGTCACAATAACTTAACAATTATTCATTGTAAACGATACAGTTATCGAGAATTCTGGATAATTGATAATAGAACGCATTAAATTAAAATTGGATGACATTTACATACTACTTGGTAAATAATTACATTGAAAAAATAAATATTTCAAACTGAGACACTACCTAATAGTGATGCAACTTAACTTAAGGTTGCTCGTCTGTTAAACTATTGGTTTACACAATCAATAGTTTATTGATATTTAACCCGTTTATTTAAGGCAAAATTATGGCAGTTGTCGCATTAACAAAAGCAAATTTTAAGCAAACAATTGAAAATAACAACTTTGTTATTGTTGATTTCTGGGCGCCTTGGTGTGAGCCGTGTGTGGCATTTACCCCAACTTTTGAAGCGGCTGCAGCTAAAAATACTGATATTATTTTTGGCATGGTAAACACAGAAACCGATCCTGAAATTGGCGATTATTTTCAGGTAAATCAGATCCCAGGTATTTTGGTGATTCGTGAGCAAGCAGGTATTCATGCGCAAGTAGGTGAAATCGGCGCGCCAGCATTTGATCAAATTATTAAATGGGCGCGTGAGCATGACATGAGCACTGTGCACGAGTTTTATAAAAATGAAGAAGTGCAAAAATCACTTAAAAAATAAAAGTAATTGAATATATAAGTAATAAAAAAGCCGCTCATTAGCGGCTTTTTTATTACTTAACTTGTTCGTGTGTTTGTAAAGTTAACCCATAAAATGGGTTAAAAACCGCCCGTTGTGATTAAGCGAAACACATAAAATGCACCAACTGCCATCATGATATACATGGGCAAATCACCACTTTTTTTCTTTTCGCCAATGGCTGCAGAAGACATCCAGCGATTCAACAACCACAGCACGAAAATAATCACAGGAATAAACATCATGTGCGTAGTAGAGTCAAATAACCATGCAAACGCTGTTTTTAACCAGCCCTCATCCTTAAAAAACTCCATCGCAATGCCTACTAAACCAATTATCAGTAAAACGATGCCTGCAAAAGACATGATTGTTTTAAGCAGGGTATCTGCCTCAATATCCGCATTTTTGCTGTATTTGTTAGGGTCTTTTTTTTGCGGTGCTGCCACGGTAATCTCCTAAAAATGTTGGGTATGATTAAAACGCTAGCAAATACTAATTGAAACTAATTTTGGTTCAAATATTTTGCTGGGTCAACTGATTTACCTAAGCGCCTAATTTCAAAATGCAATTTAACGCTATTTGAATCGGTATTGCCCATTTCGGCAATTTTTTGACCAAGCGCAATAATTTGCCCTTCTTTGACGATGATTTTGCTGTTGTGTGCATACACCGATAAATAGGTTTTATTGTGCTTAATAATCACTAGCTTGCCATAGCCACGCAAATCTGAGCCGCTGTAAATCACTTTTCCGCTACTAGCTGCTTGAATAGCTTGGCCAGTGCTGCCACTAATATCAAGCCCTTTGTTGGTGGCTTCATTAAAGTTTGCCACTACTTTGCCTTGTGTCGGCCACCCCCAAGTAATCGCTTCATCATCGGTTGGCTTGTTTTCAGTCGGTTTGGATTCAACAGATTTACCAGTTTCTGTGGTTTTATTTTCAGCAATTTTAACGACAGTAGTTCGATTAAATGCCTCTAAACTATACGTTTCTCGCAGGGCTTTTGGCTCATTTAATATAGGCGTTACAGAAGATTGAATAGGTTTATTTTCAGTAGGCTTTGCTTCAGGGGCTTTGGTTGCAATAACGGCAGATTCTGCGCTAATTGGTGTTACCACTACACCATCCTCCGCTTGATTTTGCGCAGGCGTAATATTTTCGGCCACTTCAGATTTTGCTTTTAAGTTGCCTAAGTTTAATTTTTGGCCAATTTGAATTGGATAAGGCTCGGCAATATTGTTGGCAGCGGCAATCTCTTTGTACTCAAAACCGTACTCCAAGCCAATGCTAAATAATGTGTCGCCTTTTTTGACGATATAAACATCTGGCCGCCAATCTTTACCATTAACGGTTTTAATCGCCGTATTATTTTTTGTGTTTGCAGGCGCAACAACTGGTGGTTTTGGTTTAGAAGATTGTGGTAAGCGGTCAATGACTGGCGCGGGTGGGTTAGTTTCACATGCGCTTAAAAATAAGGTAACCAAGCTGATTAAAATCAAACGTAACATTAACTAACACCACCCAATAAAGGCACAAATTTAACCGCTTCTAGCTTAGTTTGTACATAGTCATTTTCTTTACGCTCAATTAGCATGAGAGTTTGACTGGCGGTACCAATCGGTATAATTAAGCGGCCGCCAATGGCTAATTGCGCCAATAATTCTTGCGGCACATGGCTAGCGGCGGCAGTGACAATAATGCCATCAAATGGCGCAAAAGCGCTTAATCCAATGCTGCCATCCGCATGGTCTAGTTTTACATTGGTACATTTTAATGTGCGTAAATGGCTTCTGGCTTTCATCACCAGCGGACGAATGCGCTCTAGTGATAGCACTTCTTTTGCTACTTTTGACAATACGGCGGTTTGATAACCGCAACCTGTACCAATTTCTAATACTTTGTTCAACTGCGCGCCGCTGCGTAAAATTTCGGTCATGCGCGCCACAATATAAGGCTGCGAAATGGTTTGCCCAAAGCCAATCGGTAATGAAACATCTTCATAAGCACGAATACTTAAGGCTTCATCTACAAAAATATGACGCGGAATATCGCCCATGGCTGAGAGCACGACTTCATCTTTAATACCTTGCTCACGCAGGCGAGTTAACATGCGGTCGCGTGTACGTAGCGACGTCATGCCAATACCAGTTTTAGTAGTCGGTTTTAATAAAGCCATACGAGTTATTTAGTCAGCCAATTCTGAATTTCTGCCAATTGCGCGTGTTTGGTTAAATCCACTTGAATCGGCGAAATAGACACTTGATTGTTCGCCACCGCATAAAAATCGGTACCCTCACCACCATCGTTGGGCGTGCCAGCCGCGCCCACCCAATACACAGTTTCGTTTCTGGGTGTTTTAAGTTGAATCACTGGTTCAGCCTTATGGCGTTTGCCCAAGCGCGTCACTGTTCTGCCCATTAATGCTTCATAAGGTACGTCAGGCACATTCACATTAAGTAAAGTGGGTGATGCAAAACCATGTTGAATATAGTGCTGAACCAGCTCAACTGCCACGCGCGCGGCTGTTTCAAAATAAGTAGAATTATGTTGCGACATAGAAATGGCGATAGAGGGAATACCCAGCAAATAGCCTTCAGTTGCAGCTGCTACCGTGCCAGAGTAAATCGTATCATCACCCATATTGGCACCATCATTAATACCTGAAATGACCATGTCTGGCATGGCATCCATCAAACCCGTTAGCGCAATATGCACACAATCAGTTGGCGTGCCGTTGACATAAAAAAAGCCATTGGCCGCTTTTTTAACGCTCAAAGGCCTATCTAGTGTTAGCGAATTGCTAGCACCGCTGCGGTTACGCTCAGGCGCAACAACGGTAATATCCGCCAGCTTTGCAATATGGCTAGCTAAAATATTAAGGCCGGGTGCAAAGTAGCCGTCATCATTTGATATGAGTATTTTCATTCTTGTTGTGTAAAGCTGGGCGCCTATACTTAAATATTATAAATAGTTAACTAATTATAAATTAAGCAGCAGTTTTTAAAGCATTGTTTCGCGTGAGTTTCGCATAAAATATTGCGCAGATAAAAAATAGCATGGAAAGTACGATTTCGATCATTGCTAATCGGCTGGAAACGCCAGTATCAGACCAAGCGCGCACTGTGCCTTCGGTAAAATAAAACAAAATCAGCATGCCAGCCCATTGGTAAGTGTAGCGGCGGCCTTTAAGTATGCCAAACAGCGGTAATAACAGCGGTACAGCTTTTAACATGAGCAGTGAGCCGCCAGGTTTTAGCGGCGCCAGCACACTTTCCCATGCTAAACACAGAAAAATCAAAGCAATCAGGCTGGTGCCAGCACCAATTCTTAACGTAGAAAACATGTTAACTTTTTAGCTTTAAAGCTGCTTCTGCCAAGCGTTTGCCCAAGGCCATACACAATTTTTTTTCATCTTCGGTGATTTTTTTATCATCCATCGAACCACCAATGTGGCTTGCACCGTAAGGCGTACCACCAGATTGCGTACTAGATAATTCAGGCTCAGAATACGGCAAGCCAACCATTAGCATGCCGTGATGCATGAGTGGCAACATCATCGTGATTAAAGTTGTTTCATTGCCACCATGCAGTGAACCTGTTGAAGTGAAAACAGCCGCAGGCTTACCAATCAAAGCACCTTTTAGCCATAAACCAACCGTACCATCCAAGAAATATTTCATTGGCGCCGCCATATTGCCAAAACGGGTAGGGCTACCCAGCGCCAAACCGATACATTCCTGCAAATCACTTAATTCCACGTATGGGTCGCCGCTAGTGGGAATATCCGACTCAGTCGCTTCGCAATTGGCTGACACTTTTGGTACAGTGCGAATGCGTGCTTTTACACCTTTAACTGACTCAACCCCACGCGAAATTAGCTGTGCCATTTCTTTTACGGCACCGCCTTGAGAGTAGTAAAGAATTAGGATTTCACTCATTTTTAGCCCAGTTGTAACGAACAGGATCAAATTTTAATAAATGGGTACGTAAAGCATCTTGTTTGATTTTATCTACTCTAAAAAATATGCTTTTTATATCACTATCAATAGACTTAACTTCCGCACCACGTATTTCTGCTTTTTCATACCATGATTGCCCTAAATCATAATTACCCATTTCAATATGCACAGAACCTAGCAAAGTACATGGGCGAAAGTCTTTTGGCGTCATCTGGTGTGCTTTTTCACCTAAAAAAAGGGCCTCATCCAACCTCATTAGATCTCGTTTTACACCACCGTGAGTGGTACAAAGTGCTGATTTGAGTTTTAACTCGCTCTTGCTTTCTACGTTTATCGAACTTAGCATCGCATCAGCATTAGCTGCCTTATCACACTTACGATAGTGTTTACTTGCATTCACCGCAGACCATGCGTCATTGGTTTTAGTAAACTCACCAAAATAAAATTTTGCTTCGTTTTCATGATGACGGTGTTTTACATCATGGGTGTAATATTCTTCTGCTGCTGTTTGCAGCCAAATAACTTCTTCTTCCAACAATCTATTACCAGCATCTATTTGTTTCAAAACGTCCATTAACTTTGCGAACTGGCTTTGCTCAACAAATCCATCAATGCCATACTTTTTTCTTAGTGCCTTTTGTTTTTCTTTAGCTATGTTTCTTGGATCATTGGTAATCTTTTCTATAGCAAGCTTTGATGCAATATCTCTTTTTTCATCTTCGTTTTTTCGTGCTATTTCTTGTCTTTGCTTTTCAGTCGCTATCTCTTGCACGCGGCCAATCATTTCTTCCATAGCAACTATACTAAACTCGGTATAGGTTTTTTTGCCCAACGCCAGTTCATGTAGTGCCTTAAATCCATTTATTAGTAGGTAATCTAAACTGATGCTTGATAATGGTTTATTGACATCCAAACTTTCTAATATATTAGCCAAACGACTACCAACGAGTGAAGCTGAAGGTAAGTAATTTACAAAATATTTCTTTGCTAGTTCGTCTCTCAAAAGTTCGCTAGTCATATGCGGGTAATTTGAGTTTATATATGACTAATTAACTCAATCGCCTTGCCAATGTAATTGGCTGGCGTCATATCGAGCAATGCTTGTTTTGCTTCTACTGGAATCTTTAAGCCACCAATAAACGCATGCAATGAAGCTTTATTAATACCGCCCTTGCCGCGTGTGAGTTCTTTTAGTTGTTCATACGGGTTTTCAATACCATAGCGGCGCATCACGGTTTGGATTGGCTCTGCAAGCACTTCCCAGCTATTATCCAAGTCTTCAGCTAATTTTGCGGCGTTGATTTCTAATTTGTTCAAACCACGCAAGCAGGAATCGTAACCCAATAGCGTGTAGCCAAACGCTACACCCATATTTCTTAACACCGTAGAATCGGTTAAATCGCGTTGCCAGCGCGAAATTGGTAGCTTTTCTGCCATATGACGCAATACGGCATTTGCTAAACCTAAATTGCCTTCTGAGTTTTCAAAATCAATCGGGTTGACTTTATGCGGCATGGTGGATGAGCCGATTTCGCCCGCTTTGACTTTTTGTTTGAAATAGCCAACCGAGATATAGCCCCAGATATCACGGTTTAAATCAATTAAAATCGTGTTGATGCGCGCCAGCGTGTCATATAGCTCGGCCATATAGTCATGCGGCTCAATTTGGATGGTCATTGGGTTGTAAGTTAACTCTAAATTTTGCACAAATTTTTGTGCAAAACTTTCCCAATCAAATGTTGGGTAGGCCGATAAATGTGCATTAAAGTTGCCGACTGCACCATTAATTTTACCTAGAATTTCATTGTTAACTAATTGTTTTTGCTGGCGTTGCAAACGGTACACCACGTTGGCTAATTCTTTACCCATGGTAGTTGGCGAGGCGGTTTGGCCATGTGTGCGTGACAGCATTGGCTGGTCTGCAAGCTGATGACTTAGCTCGCTTAAGCGCGCAATTAAATCCGCCAAAAATGGCAACATCACCGTATCGCGTGCACTTTTTAGCATCAAGCCGTGCGATAGATTATTGATGTCTTCCGATGTACAAGCAAAGTGAATAAATTCACTCGCTTTTTTGATTTCATGGTTAATATCAAACTTTTCTTTAAGCCAGTATTCAAGCGCTTTTACATCATGGTTGGTGCGCGCTTCAATCGCTTTTACTTGCGCGGCATCTGCTTCAGAAAAGTTGTTGATGGCGGCATCTAGCTCTTGAATCGTTTCTGCACTAAAAGGGGCGATTTCAGCTAATTCTTTAGCCGCACTTAACGCTTTTAACCACTCAATTTCTACCCAAGCGCGGTGTTTAATCAGCGCATACTCACTAAAATAGGGGCGTAGGGAATCTAATTTTGTTTGGTAGCGGCCATCTAGTGGGGATAGCGCATTGAGGGTGGTAAGCGACTGCTTTTCTTGCATAAGTCTGGGCTTTCAAACGGCGGTTCAATAAACCGCTATTTTACCCTAAATTTGCCGTAGTTAAATTTAGGTTGCTGATGAGTCGCTTACCTGAATGACTATTTATACAACCAGCATATCCACAAAAACATTCACTGGTGTTGCTTCTAATTTGGCTTGGTCTAGGCATAAGGCCAAAATATCCGCTTGTTTTTTAACATCAAAACGGCGTGCCAGATTTACTTTGAATTTTTTAACCAGCTCAGGGATGCCTTCACCACGGCGGCGTCTATGACCGATTGGGTATTCCACCGCGATATTGTCTGAGCTTGTGCCGTCTTTAAAGAACACTTGAATTGCGTTGGCGATTGAGCGCTTTTCTGGGTCGTGGTAATCCTTGGTATATTCCGACTTTTCTACACAAGTCATTTTGGCGCGAATCGCGTCAATTCGTGGGTCAGCTGCCGCTGCATCTTCATAATCAAGCGCTACCAAGTTGCCTTTCAGCAAGCCGATGGCTGCCATATATTGAATGCAATGGTCGCGATCAGCCGGGTTATCCAGTGGGCCAGTTTTATCAATGATGCGAATCGCGGATTCGTGCGTAGTGATCACGATTCTATCGATTTCAGCGATTTGCTCTAATGTTTGCAATTCGTTGCCCACTTGTGCGTTCAATTGAATGGCGCATTCCACTGCGGTTTGGGCGTGGAATTCGGCAGGGAATGAGATTTTGAATAGCACTTGTTCCATTACATAGCTGCCGTAATCGCGTTGAAACTTGAATTGATTACCTTTAAATAGTACGTCGTAAAAGCCCCAGGTTTTTGCGGTGAGTGCGCTTGGATAACCCATTTCGCCTTGCAAAGTCAACCAAGCCAAGCGTACGGCACGCGAAGTCGCATCGCCTGCTGCCCATGATTTGCGTGAACCTGTATTTGGGCTGTGCCTATAGGTGCGCAAGCTTTGCCCATCGACAAATGCGTTAGAAACCGCATTGATAATATCTTCTTTATTGCCACCTAATAGCTTGGTAACCACAGCAGTTGAGGCGATTTTCACCAAAATGACATGATCTAAACCAACCCTATTGAAGCTATTTTCTAATGCAAATACACCTTGAATTTCATGCGCCTTAATCATAGAGGTCAGCACGTCCTTAATGGTCAGTGCAGACTTGCCTTCAGCGATATTCTTGCGCGACATATAATCAGCTACGGCCAAAATGCCGCCCAAGTTATCCGATGGGTGACCCCATTCCGCAGCCAGCCAGGTATCATTAAAGTCTAACCAGCGAATCATCGCGCCAATATTAAATGCCGCCAAAATCGGATCAAGTTGATAGGATGTACCTGGCACTTTTGCACCGTTTGGCACTACGGTGCCAGCAATCACTGGGCCTAATACTTTTCTGCAGGCGGGGTAATCTAGGGCCTCAAAACCACAGCCTAATGTATCCATCAAACAGTTGCGCGCGGTATCAAAGGCTTCAGTCGATTCGATTTCAAAATCAGCGACATAGTTGGCGATATCGACAATTACTTGGTCGGGTGCGGGGCGTACGTTAGAGATATGCGATGACATAATACTAATTACCTTTAATCAGTTTATTAATTGGAAAGAATTTTAAATTTATCCGCGAAGTACTGAGAGAAATGGTGATTGCCTGATGCAGTACAAGGCATACGGAGCACAGAAACCGGAATGTACACGTCGTACATGAGGATTTCGAGCACCGCGCAACACAGTAATGCGCTGGCAATCTCCATTTATCGGTCTTTCAATTGTGCGAATGGCCGATTATCAGGCCCTGTATATTCCGCATTCGGCCGAATAATCTTGTTATCAATGCGTTGCTCAATCACATGCGCAACCCAGCCGCTAGTTCGCGAAATCACAAATATGGGTGTAAACATACCAGTAGGGATGCCCATCATATGGTAGCTAGATGCGCTGTACCAATCTAAATTAGGAAACATTTTCTTCTCGCGCCACATCACTTCTTCGATGCGTGAAGAAACGTCAAAAAGCGTCATATTGCCGTTATCCTCTGATAACTTCTGCGAAACTGCTTTGATTGATTCATTTCTTGGATCAGCAATCGTGTACACAGGATGCCCAAAACCGATGATGATTTCTTTTTTTGCCATGCGCGCTAAAATATCGGCTTCAGCTTCATCGGCGTTTTTGTAGCGCTCAATGATTTCCATAGCGGCTTCATTCGCTCCGCCATGTTTTGCGCCACGCAACGCGCCGATTGCGCCTGTGATGCAGCTATACATATCAGACAAAGTACCGGCAATCACGCGTGCAGTAAAAGTGGAAGCATTAAACTCATGCTCTGCATATAAAACCAGCGATGTATTCATGGCGGCAATATGCAAGGCACTAGGCGCTTTGCCATGCAATACGTGTAAAAAATGCGCGGCGATACTGTCATCATCGGTTTCTACATTAACGCGTTTACCGTGATGGCTGCAATGGTACCAATACAGCAAAATAGAACCAAAACAGGCAATCAGCCTGTCACCCAAATCTTGCGCGGCCTCTGCATTGCGGTCTGCGGCTTCTGGCTGCAAAGTGCCCAACATCGCACATCCGGTGCGCATCACATCCATCGGGTGTGTGTTCTTAGGAATCTGCTCTAATACGGTTTTAAGCTCAACGGGTAAAGTGCGCAGTTGTTTTAACTTGGCGTGGTAAGCCGTTAATTGTGCTTGGTTTGGTAACTCGCCATGAATCAATAAGTAAGCTACTTCTTCAAAAGTCGCATATTTAGCCAGCTCAATAATATCGTAACCGCGGTAATGCAGATCGTTGCCTGTATGGCCTACGGTGCATATCGCTGTGTTGCCTGCAGTCACACCGGCAAGCGCTACACCTTTTTTCTTTTTAGGCGCTTCGGCTACATTTTCCATAAGGTTCCTCCCTAGGTTTAAATCATTGATTGTGAAATGATTTTAGTTTTTTTCTTGCTTGAATAGCGCATCCAGCTTTTGCTCAAAAGCGTGATAGCCCAAGTGCACATAAAGGTCAGCACGCGTTTGCATTAATGGCACCACATTTTTTTGCGTGCCTTCTTTACGTGTTGTTTCGTACACCGTCAACGCGGCTTGGTTCATGGCGCGGAAGGCAGAAAGTGGGTATAAAACCATACTGACACCCGCCGTGCGCAATTCATCTACCGTAAATAAAGGTGTGCTACCAAACTCGGTAATATTGGCTAGCACTGGCACCTTGACTGCGGCAGCAAACTGTTTGTACATACTTAATTCGGTAATCGCTTCTGGGAATATCATATCGGCACCGGCCTCAACGCAAGCACAGGCGCGGTCAATCGCAGATTGCAAACCCTCAACAGCCAAGGCATCGGTGCGCGCCATAATCACAAAGTCATCGTAAGGTTTAGCATCTACCGCAGCCTTTACGCGGTCTACCATTTCGTCCAGACTTACAATCGCTTTATTCGGCCTATGCCCACAGCGTTTGGCTGAAACTTGGTCTTCAATATGCACCGCGGCGGCACCTGCTTTGGCAATAGATTTGACAGAGCGCGCGATATTAAAAGCACCACCCCAGCCGGTGTCGATATCCACTAATAATGGTGTATCCACGGCATCGGTGATGCGACGCACATCAATCAATACATCTTCAAGCGTAGAGATGCCGAGATCTGGCAAACCGAGTGAGCCAGCAGCTACGCCTCCACCAGACAAATAAATGGCTTTAAAGCCGCTTTGGGTCGCCAGCATGGCGTGGTATGCGCTGATAGCGCCGATGATTTGCAGTGGTTTTTCGGCTTGTAAAGCGGCACGAAAACGTGCGCCTGCGGTGATTGATTGCGTCATTTTTTGCTCTAATTTGAGGGTTAAGTAATGATTCTTTATACTGTGAATTAGCTAAAAAAAGCCCGATTCGATTCTTCTGAAATCGGAACATTGGTCAGCTTAGCTTTTTGCAACACTTCCCAAAAGTAGCGATAAGTCGCCCGGTCATGCAATTCACCTGCATGCTGAATCGGTCCCCAATCCGCATTCTGAGCGGCAAGCAGAATATTGGCAGCATCGGCTACCTCATCAAAATTCGGTTTCATGGCGTCTACAATGGCCTGAATTTGGGTTGGATAGATACTCCACATACGCATAAAACCGAATTCATTGCGTGCACGACTGGCATCGCCTTGTGTCGTTTCTACATTTTTTAAATCTAGCGTTACGTTGTGTGCTGGCACTACGCCATTTGCCAATGCGGCAGAAACCACTTCTGCCTTGGCGCGCGCCAATAAGCGATGCTCAAACTGGCCAGGGCTGCGCATGGCAGAGGCGGGGATTGCGCCATGGTGCGCGCTGACAAAATCCATCAAGCCGAAATCCAGTACTTGAATCCATGGCAATTTGGCGATTTCGTGCACTTGATTCAAAGCACCATGCGTTTCAATCAGGATATGTACCGGAATCACTCTTTCAACGCCTGCAAAAGTAGCCGCTTTTTGAATATAGGCGATCATTTCAGACGCTTGATTTAAGCTGGTGCATTTTGGAATAGTGATATAACTCAGTACTTTTCCTGCGCCGCCCACCAAAATATCAATATCCTGTTTCCACGCTGGATGGGTGTAATCGTGAATGCGTGCGCCAGCCATTTTGTACACATTGGCATCACTGTTTAAAACGCGCACAATCATTTCAGCGTGATCGCGCTCCTGACCGCTAGCTGCGCCGTCTTCACAATCGCAGGTGATATCAAACACCGCGCCAGGCGCATTTGGATTGGAATTGTATTGCAGGCTTAGCGCTTTTAAGATCAATTTTTCGCTACCAGCAAAGTGTTCACAAGCTGGAATAAGCGGAAATGGTTTTTCGCCACCGAATAAAGCGTCGTTTGGATGTACCTTTTTTTGACTATCAGCCATGTTTAAAACCTCAGCCATATTAATAATTTCCTTTTCGCGGAATGAGTACTGTGTAATCTAAATCAAGTACCACATTTGGGTGGTAGCCTTTATCTGTTTTAAACTCGGTCAAATGTGCTGGCGACATATTTTTAATACCAACCATGCGTAACCTTAAGGCGCCGAAATCGCTGTTCGGCAAGCGCCAAGTATCCAATACTTCTGTAACGCAATAAATAGTATCACCCGCAAAAGTGGGATTAGCGTGTGTGCCAGCGTTAATCGCCACGATAGAAATCGCATTCTCCAGGCCATCGATGCTTAAAGCGCGGCACATGGATATCGCCACGCCGCCATACACCAAGCGTTTGCCTTTTTGAATTTGTACAGCATCCATGACATTAATATCTTTTAAAAAATATAAATTCTCGAAATGCAAACGTGCATTGTTTTGATAAAGATGCGTTGCAAGCGAGTGGTCGCTATCATTGATAGTCAAGCCGGCAGCATGATTGATACGTTCGCTTGCTTGGTAGTCCTCCCAAAAATATTGACCACCTGTAGCCGTGCGATCAAATTTTTTCGCAGATAGGTCACTCGATATAGTTAAGTGCTCAGGCGCAACAAAATCGGGCAATTCAGGTACAACTGTTGCTGGCGCAGGACTATCCAGATTGTTTTTATGCACCATTACCCAGCGTACCCAGCTTAAAACGGGTTGATTTTGTTGGTTAACTGCGGTCGAGCGCACCCAAACCACACCATTTTTGCCGCTGGAGTTTTGTTTTAAACCTATCACTTGGCTGGATGTAGAAAGCGTATCACCCACAAAAACAGGCTGAATAAAGCGCACATCGGCGTAGCCTAAATTGGCTATTGCATTGACCGAAATATCCGGTACTGTTTTACCAAAGGCGATATGAAAAGCCAATAAATCATCTACAGGCGTTGTTTTGTAACCGACGCTTTGAGCAAAAGGCTGGCTGCAATGTAAAGGATTGCGTGAGCCATATAAACCAAGATACAGCGCGCAATCGCCTGCAGTAATCGTGCGTGGCGCGGCGTGTTGAATCACTTCATTCAACGTGAAGTCTTCAAAATAGCGCCCATTATTTGTTTTGGTGGATAGCATGCTTATTTACTCTTTTTCTAAAGGGCACTTCTATAATTTCAAATTTCGTCGTGATGCATCGTTGCTCATAAAAAATAATTCCTTATATATCATTTATATATCGCGTCATTATTTTTTAATCACGCCTCGCCTGACTTAGAATTTTGAATTTATAGAAGCGCCCTAAATAAATTCTTGTTCTAGATAAACTCTTCTTCAAGTTCTGCAATCATGTCATTGAGCTTTAATAGTCTTTGTGCTGCTTTTACATGATGATGCTCAACCAGTTTGTCATCTACCACCACTGTTCCACGGCCTGCATCATTGGCCTCTTTTAAGGCTTGGATAATAGCGCGTGCACTTTTGATTTCTGTAGACTTAGGCGTGTAAGCATCATTGCTGTAGGCAATCTGCGCTGGGTGTACCAATGATTTGCCATCAAAGCCCATATCGCGCCCTAAACGACAGGCGTATTCAAATGAGTGCATATTTTTAAAATCACTTGAAATGCCATCCACCACACAGCGGCCATAAGCGCGAGCGGCTAAAATGACCAATGAAAGTGAAGTGAGTATTGCGCTACGCTCATGCGTTACGCGAGCGTGCAGTTGCGAAATCAAATCGGAAGTTGCCATTACCATACAGCCGATACGGTCGCTTGCTGCTGCAATTTCTTTGGCATTCAATACCGCAATCGGGCTTTCAATCATCACCATAATAGGCATATGGCTACCTCCAGCGTCATCCAGCCATTTTAGGGCGATGTGAACATCGTCTGCAGATTCGATATTAGGGAAAAGAATCGCATCGGCACCGATATTAGCAACCGCTTTGATGTCGTCATGCCCCCAAATGGAATCCAAATTATTCACTCGCACGACCACCTCGCGCGAGCCGTAGCCACCTTGCTTAACAGCAGCTACAATGTTCTCGCGCGATTGTATTTTACAGTCTATCAATATAGGGTCGCCCAAATCCAGAATGACTGAATCAGCTTGCAATGTGCGTGCACGATCTAAGTAGTGCAGATTGCAACCAGGCACATAAAGCATTGAACGGCGGGGGCGAAAGCCTATTTCCATATAAAGTCCTATATGTAATTTCCATCATGCTTTTTAACGGATGGATAATAATTAAATTGATTATATAGAGTGCGTTGTTTTAATGTCAACAAATATCTTATGTCTTATATAAGATATAAAACACTAGACTATTTTTTAAGGCTATGTTTTAATCATGTCAACTTCATTACTGTGAGCTTATGATGATAGATAAAGCCTACAACTCACCTAGTTATAAACCTTTATACGACCAGATTAAAGTTCTGCTGACACAGAGCTTGATTGGCGGAGAATGGCGCCCCGGCGAAATGATTCCCAGTGAAATCGATTTGGCATCACGTTATAAAGTATCGCAAGGCACAGTGCGCAAGGCCATTGATAGCTTGGCTGGCGAAAATATTTTGATTCGTCGCCAAGGCAAGGGCACGTTTGTAGCAACGCATAATGAAGAAGGTATTAAATTGCGCTTTTTGCGCTTAACCGCAGCCAGCGGCCAGAAAGAAGTATTACAAAATGAATTGTTAAACTGTAATAAAACAAAAGCCGATGCGCGCATGGCAACTGTCTTGGAAATAAAGGCTGGCGCTGCATTGATTGAAGTAAAACGATTGCTGACTTTTTCTGGCAGGCCGCTAATTTACGACCATATCGTGATTCCAGCCGCACCTTTTAAAGGCTTGAACGGTACGCGTGTAGAAGAAAATCAGGGCTCTATGTATAGCATGTATGAGACTGAATATGGTATTCGCATGATACGCGCAGAAGAGCGTTTGACAGCGGTGGCGGCTAACGCAGAGGTGGCGGAAGCCTTAAATTTACAGATTGGCGCCCCACTGTTGAGTATTGAGCGCGTTTCTTATACTTACGGCGATAAGCCGATGGAATGGCGGCTTGGCCTCTGCCTTACAGATGATCATCATTACATGTCCGAACTCGAATAAGTGAGTAGGGCTTTTGAAAATCAGCACTGGCGTTGTCAGCCTGCGCTTGACGTACTGTGTGATTATTTTGGTCGTACTGTCTGCGCTTGGCGCTCTCACCATTGCCGATTTTGAAAAGCCCTTAAAGTAGATGCAAAGAGCTAAATACTAAAACCAAGTACTAAAATAAAGTGATAAAAACTAAGTACTGAAAATTTGTTAGGGTAAAAATGGATGACTTAAAAAAACGTGCGCTGGATTATCACCAATTTCCAAAACCAGGGAAATTGAGTGTCGATTCATCCAAACCTTGCGCCACGCAAGATGATTTATCGCTTGCATACACTCCCGGCGTAGCAGAGCCAGTGCGCGAAATTCATGCTGACCCAGCTAATGCCTATAAATATACTAATAAAGGTAATTTGATTGCAGTGATCACCGATGGTACGGCAGTTTTGGGCTTAGGCAATATGGGTGCGTTGGCTAGTAAGCCAGTGATGGAAGGCAAAGCGGTGTTGTTTAAACGTTTTGCAGGCATTGATGTATTTGATATCGAAATTAATGCCGCCACGCCTGATGAGTTTATTCAAACGGTAGTGAATATTGCGCCGACTTTTGGCGGCATTAACTTAGAAGATATAGCCGCGCCACATTGTTTTTATATTGAAAATGAGCTGAAACGCCGCTTGGATATCCCAGTATTCCATGATGATCAGCATGGCACCGCGGTGATTGTCGCGGCGGCACTTTTAAATGCGCTTGAGTTACAAGGCAAAACTTTGCCAACCGCCAAAATCGTATTTTTAGGCGCGGGTGCGGCAGGTTGTTCTTGTGCAAAGCTACTTAAATTAATGGGTGCAACCAATATCACCATGGTGGATAGAAGTGGTGTTCTGGATACTAATCGTGCGGATTTACATGATAACAATCGTGATTTGGCTGTAGCACCAACAAACGCAGCAACTTTGGCTGATGTAATGCCAGACGCAGATGTATTTATTGGGGTTTCTGCGAAAAATGCATTGGATGCTGAATTGATTAAAGGTATGGCGAAAAATCCAATCATCTTTGCCTTGGCGAATCCTGACCCAGAAATTTTGCCAAGCATCGCGCATGCAGTGCGAGATGATATTTTGATGGCGACTGGCCGCAGCGATTTTCCGAATCAGGTAAACAATGCCTTGTGTTTCCCTTATCTATTCCGCGGCGCTTTGGAC
The DNA here is from genome assembly GCA_021732405.1 of Methylotenera sp. Classification (GTDB taxonomy): domain Bacteria; phylum Pseudomonadota; class Gammaproteobacteria; order Burkholderiales; family Methylophilaceae; genus Methylotenera_A. The sequence continues at coordinate 28,641 of JAKFVB010000034.1, read as the reverse complement.
GCAAAAGCGACCAAAATCACCGAGAAGATGAAAATCGCAGCGGCGAAAGCATTAAGTGAATTAGCGCGCGAGCCAGTTCCAGCGGAGATTTTGAAAGCATACAACTTGACTGAGCTTAAGTTTGGTAAGGAATACATTATCCCCAAACCCTTTGATGCGCGTTTGTTAGAGCGGGTTTCGGGCGCAGTAGCAAGAGCGGCAAAAGAATAATTCATGCAAAAAAAGTTAACTAAAAACAGACCTAAGAATCTGAATTTATTGACCATTCGCCTACCAATTAACGCGGTGGTGTCTATTTTGCATAGAGCATCTGGCGTGGGTTTGTTTTTAGCTTTGCCTTTGATTCTATTGACATTTAAAGCTTCAGTCGACTCACCGTTTAGCTACTATTTACTGTCACTAAGACTAGATGCTTGGTATGCGAAGCTACTACTAATTGGGCTTTCTTGGGCGTTTTTCCATCACTTTTATGCGGGTATTCGGCATTTGTTGCAAGACATTCACTGGATGACCTCACTTAAAAATGCGCGTTTTTCTAGCCGCGTGGTGTTGTGTTTAGTTGGTCTGTCTGTGCTTATTTTTGCAATTGCGATTTGGTAATTCAGTATGTTGATACAGCTTTTAACCCATCAATATCCTGGCATGCGCTTGTGGCTATCGCAGCGCTTAACCGCCGTAGTAATGGCTATTTATATTCTTTTGCTAGTGGTTTTGTTATTAATTGTTCAGCCTTTTGGGCATACAACATGGCAACAAAATTACGCGGCTTGGATTGAATTTGTATCACCCGTTTGGTTCAGGCTGGCCACATTATTGTTTTCTATGAGCTTATTTATGCATGCTTGGCTAGGTGTGGCGGATGTGCTTAAAGATTATGTGTTTAACAAAGTGCTACGCGGCTATATGCAATTAGCAGTTGATATTGCGCTGGTACTTTACCTATTTTGGTTGGTTTATATCTTGTGGAACGTCTAAAGAATGGCAATAGACTCAAATAATATTGGCAAACATCAATTCGATGCGGTGATTATTGGCGGCGGCGGCGCAGGTTTGCGCGCAGCTTTGCAGCTGGCTGAATCAGGCGTTAAGGTGGCGGTGCTGTCTAAAGTGTTCCCGACTCGTTCGCACACGGTTGCGGCGCAGGGCGGCATTGCAGCCGCGCTGGGCAATGTGGCGGAAGATAAATGGCTGTGGCACATGTATGACACCATCAAAGGCTCTGATTATCTAGGTGACCAAGATGCGATTGAGTTTATGTGCAAAAACGCCGCAAAAGCCATTATTGAGCTTGAGCATTTTGGTATGCCGTTTGACCGTTTAGAGTCTGGCAAAATCTACCAGCGCCCCTTTGGCGGCATGACACAAAACTTTGGTGAGAATCCTATCTCACGTACTTGTGCAGTGGCAGATCGCACGGGCCACGCCATGTTGCATACCCTTTATCAGCGCAATATCCGTGCGAATACCCAATTCTTTGTGGAATGGTTTGCGCTTGATCTGATTCGCGATAGCGAAGGCGATGTGCTGGGTGTGATTGCGCTGGAAATTGAAACTGGGCAAATTCATATCATGCAAGCCAAAACGACTTTGCTAGCGACAGGTGGCGCAGGCCGCATATTCCAGGCCAGCACCAATGCGTTTATTAATACTGGTGATGGCTTAGGCATGGCAGCACGCGCTGGCTTGCCTTTGCAGGATATGGAGTTCTGGCAATTTCATCCAACCGGCGTATTGCATGCTGGTGTTTTAATCACAGAAGGCGTACGCGGTGAGGGTGGTTATCTGGTCAATTCTGAAGGCGAACGTTTTATGGAGCGTTATGCGCCGCATGCCAAAGATTTAGCTAGCCGCGATGTGATTTCTCGCGCGATTTCAACGGAGATTAAACAAGGCCGTGGCGTTGGTAAAAATAAAGACGCGGTGTATTTAAAGCTGGATCATTTGGGCGAAGAGCGCATCAATAAAAGCCTGCCAGGTATACGCGAAATCGCCAAAACATTCGCTAATGTAGACCCAATCAAAGACCCAATCCCAATTGTGCCGACTTGTCATTACATGATGGGCGGTATCCCTACCAATTTAGATGGCCAAGTGGTTTTGGAAGGTGAAAAAGTTGTGAATGGATTGTATGCAGTCGGTGAATGCGCTTGTGTATCCGTGCATGGTGCAAACCGTTTGGGTTCTAACTCCTTGCTGGATTTAGTGGTATTTGGTAAAGCCGCGGGCGATCATATGACTTCCGCAATCAAAACCAACAATACGCACAAGCCTTTGCCTGCAGATGCAGCGGACAAAACTTTAGAGCGAGTTAATCGCCTAGAAAATGCACAAGGTGAAAATGTGACCGAAGTGGGCGATGGGATGCGAAAAACCATGCAAACGCATTGCGGAGTTTTCCGCTTCCCAGATTTATTGGCAGAAGGTGTGCGTGAAATTGACGTGGTCGAAAAACGCATACCGAATCTGACGATTAAGGATAAAAGCCAAGTATTTAATACGGCAAGGGTTGAGGCATTAGAGCTAGATAATCTGATTGAAGTAGCCGTTGCGACCATGCATGCCGCGAATAACCGCACAGAGAGCCGCGGCGCACATGCGCGTGAAGATTTTGCCGCGCGCGATGATGAAAATTGGCTGAAGCATTCACTATTTTATAAGCAAGATAAGCAGTTAACGTACAAACCAGTGCGCTTAAAACCACAAACTGTGGAATCTTTTGCGCCTAAAGCACGCGTGTATTAAAGGTAATCAATCATGGCTAAACAAATGAAATTTTCGGTGTATCGCTACAATCCAGATGTGGATAAAAAGCCTTATATGCAGGATTACGATATTGCATTGGAAGATGAAGACCAAATGTTGCTAGATGCGCTGATTCGCATTAAACAGCATGACGATACCTTGAGTTTGCGCAAATCGTGTCGTGAAGGTGTTTGTGGCAGTGACAGCATGAATATCAACGGTAAAAACGGTTTGGCTTGTATTACAAAACTGAGCGAATTAGAGCAACCAGTTGTGTTGCGCCCTATGCCAGGCTTGCCCGTGATACGCGATTTGGTTGTGGATATGACGCAGTTTTTTGAGCATTACAATTCGGTGAAGCCTTACCTAATTAATGATGACCCATTGCCTGAAACCGAACGTTTGCAAAGCCCTGCGGATAGAGCCAAATTAGATGGTATGTACGAATGTATTTTGTGTGGAGCATGCACTACTTCTTGCCCATCATTCTGGTGGAACCCTGATAAGTTCGTTGGCCCGGCGGGATTGATGCAAGCCAATCGTTTTATTATGGATTCGCGCGATCAGGCAACAGAAGAACGCTTAGAAAATCTGGAAGATCCGTATCGTTTATATCGCTGCCATAACATCATGAATTGCGTGGAAGTTTGCCCTAAAAAACTGAATCCAAACGCGGCAATCGCGAATATTAAAGATTTAAAAATCGAACGCGCAAAAGAAAATGCGGATCGTAAGCCAGCTAAAAAAATATTCGGTATTTCAGTGGGTTAATTAAATCATGGTTTTTAGGTAAAGGCAAAGCCGATATGCTAAACGCAGAAAACATCAAAGATGCTGAATTAAGACGCTTGGCATGGCGTTGCAGGCGCGGCATGTTAGAGCTGGATATTGTGTTGCAACGATTTATCGCGCTGCACTTTAACGATTTAACTTTAGCACAATTAAAAGCATTTGATGATTTGTTAGAGTTGCCAGATAACGATTTTTGGACGCTTATTTCCAGCGACAGAGTGACGCCAAAAAATGCAGATACAGTAGATGTAGTGAACAAAATTAGAGCGTTAAAACAAGCTCATTAGCAGTGTGCAAATTGATAAAAAGCGCTAAAAGAAGCAAATAAGGGGAGTTAGGTGATGACTGAAATAATACAAACATGCAACCCGCTAGGTGATTACTGGCCTGGTATTCAGTTGTACTACCCACCTGTGAAATATGCGCCTAGTTTAGGCATCTACGAAGATGTTACGCAAGCAGCGGCGCGAATGAAAAAACATGCGCACAATACCATCGCACATACGCTGATTTTTGACTTGGAAGACGGCTGTAGGCAAAAAGAGATGAGCCGTGATTTATTGCGCAATGAATTGCCAGCACTGCGCAAGGTGAATGAGCGCGTAACGATAGCGATTCGCTGTAACTCATTCCGCACCGATGAGTATGAGCAAGATATGCAACTGGTACGCGATATGGGCGACTATATCGATGTAGTGATGCTAGCCAAAGCAGGCGAAGTTTATGGTGCGGCCGAAGTGCGTGATTTGTCTAGTTTATTGCTCAGCGTCAATCCACACATCACGATTCAGCCGATTATTGAGCACCCAAAATCGCTGAAAATTGCGCCTGATTTAATGCAATACAACACAGTAAAACATGTTGTGTTTGGTATTCACGACTTTTCAAAAGCTATGGGTATTCATATTACGCCAGAGGGCTGGATTGAAGAATTGCAGTTTTACATGAATCAGCTGATGTTTGAGGCGCGTATTGCAGGTAAAGGTGTGATTGGTGGTGTTGAAACATTGATTGGTCAAAATATCATGCCAGAAAAATTTTTAGAGCCGCACGATGTACGCCGCTGGCTAGATTTGCATGGCGATAATGAATCACGCATTGTGTATAAACACGCCTGTCAAGAAGCTGCCATGGGGCTAACAGGCAAGCAGGTGATTCACCCAGGGCATATCCATTTATGTAAAACCGCCTACACGCCATCGCCTACCGAAGTTGCGCAAAAAGTGGCGATTTTAAAAGCAGCCATTGATGCAGATGCTTTGCTGGGCGGCGCCATTAAATTTGAAGGTGAAATGTTAGATCCGCCGATGTTTGGTAAAGCGTTGCAAACGTTGCTACGTGCACATGCCTTACGCGCACTAAAAACATCTGACAAAGAGTTTGCAGTGCATGTATTAGAGCAATTGCCGGCGCAGGTAGTGCGCCAAAACTGGCCATACGGTGTGTTGCTGTAATTTTCAGTCCATTTTTAGTGTTAAGTATTTCACAATTTACATTCTTTAAGGTTATTTAAGATGGCGTTTGAACAGTTTCCAGAATGGCAATGGCAAATTCCCAGCCACTTTAATATTGGCGTGGCTTGCACGGATAAACATTTAGGCACACCGCAAGCCGACAATATTGCCATGATTGTAGAGGACGATGCGCTTGGTACTTCGCAAATTACCTTTACCGAGCTGGCGCATAAAACGGATCAATTTGCGCAATTGTTACGCAATTTAAACGTCAAAGTGGGCGATCGCGTGCTGATTCGCTTGCCCAATAGTTTAGATTATCCAATCGCGTTTTTAGGTGCCATGAAAATGGGTGCGATTTCAGTGCCGACTTCTACCCTATTAACTGCAGAAGAAGTGGCTTATTTGGCTAAAGACTCTGGTGCAACCGTGCTGGTGACGGATGCTACTGCGTGGTATGCGATGGAGCCGCAGCTGGTTGCGGATTTGAAGAGTATGCCTAATTTAAAGCATGTACTGTTATCGCAAACTACTGATACTCAGCCACATGCGCACTTAAATGTGCTTGGTTTAGAAAATAGTTTAGCGGTGACGCACAAATTAGATCAATCGCATCGCACGCAAACAGAAGACCCTGCATACTTGGTTTATACCAGCGGAACGACTGGATATCCTAAGGGCGTGCTGCATGCACACCGCGCCTTGCTTGGTCGCCAGCCTGCGGCGCAATATTGGTTTAATTATGCAGATTCCGCGGACGCAACAGGAAATAATAAGCCTGACCGTATTATGCATTCGGGTAAGTTTAATTGGACCTATGTGCTAGGCACAGGCTTGATGGATCCGCTGTATTTGGGTAAAACGGTGATTGTGCATGAAGGCAAAAACGATGCGCAAAAATGGCTGGATTTGATTCAAAAACATCAAGCGACTATCTTTATTGGCGTGCCAACAATTTATCGACAATTGCTGCAAAAAACCACCGCAGGTCAAGCCGAGCTGCCAAGTATGCGTCATTATATGAGCGCAGGTGAGCATTTATCCGATGAAGTGCTGACGCAGTGGCATGCGCGTTTTGGCTTGAATATTTACGAAGCGGTTGGTATGAGTGAGTTTTCTTACTACTTAAGTCAAAGCCAATTCAGGCCAATTCGTCCAGGTTCTGCGGGTTTTCCGCAGCCAGGTCACAAAATTGAATTGCTTAATCCAGAAACCTTAGAGGCGGTTGCAGTGGGCGAAGAAGGCATGATTAGTGTGCCGCTAAACGACCCAGGTGTATTTCTGAATTATTGGAATTTAGCCGAAGAAACAGCAAAATATAAGCACGATGGTTACTTTTTCACGGGAGATTACGCCAAGTATGATGCGGATGGCTATATCTGGTTTTTAGGTCGTAAAGATGACATTATCAAAAGTTTTGGCTATCGCGTTTCACCCTATGAGATAGAGCGCGTGTATAAAGGTCACCCCGATGTGGCCGATTGTGCCGCAGTAGGTGAAGAGATTGAAAAAGATAAACTGCTAGTAGTGATTTATGTGATTTTGAAACCAGATGCGGCTACCAACCCAGACGATTTATTGGCGTTTGGTAAACAACATCTAGCCGCTTACAAAACGCCTAAAACAGTGTACTTGGCTAAAGATTTTCCGCGCACCAAAAATGGTAAAATCTTGCGTAAAGACATTAGCCCTAATATTGCAGTAGCAAAATCTACTCGATAATTAAAAATGACCACTATTAAACAAGCCGACTTTATTCAAAGCGTCAGTGATGCGCTGCAATATATTTCTTATTATCACCCAGCTGATTATATTCAAGCCTTGGGTGAAGCCTACAAATTAGAACAGTCGCCTGCGGCTAAAGATGCGATTGCGCAGATACTCACCAATTCCAGAATGTGTGCCGAGGGTAAGCGTCCTATTTGTCAGGATACTGGCATTGTTGTTGCTTTTGTTAAAGTGGGTATGAATGTTCGCTTCGAAACAGGGTTAAGTTTGGAGCAAATGGTCAACGAAGGTGTGCGGCGCGCTTACTTGTTGCCAGAGAATAAATTGCGTGCCTCTATAGTGACCGACCCAGCTGGAAAGCGCGCCAATACTAAAGATAATACGCCTGCAGTGGTGCATGTTTCGCTAGTGGCAGGCGATACAGTCGAGGTGAGTATTGCGGCAAAAGGCGGTGGTTCAGAGAATAAAGCCAAGCTGGCCATGTTGAATCCGAATGATTCAATTGTGGACTGGATATTGGAAGTAGTGCCCCAAATGGGTGCGGGTTGGTGCCCGCCAGGCATGCTGGGCATTGGTATTGGCGGTAGTGCAGAAAAAGCTATGCTAATGGCAAAAGAGTCGCTGATGGCGCCGATTGATATGCATGAATTGAAATTAAAAGATAGGCAAAGCCTAAATAAGATAGAAGAGTTGCGCCTAGAGATTTTTGAAAAAGTAAATAATTTAGGTATAGGCGCGCAAGGTTTGGGTGGTTTGGCAACCGTTTTGGATGTGAAAATTTTAGATTATCCAACCCATGCGGCTAGCCTGCCAGTAGCGATTATTCCGAATTGCGCCGCAACAAGGCATGTGCATTTTGTTTTAGATGCTAATGGTGCGGCAGAGCTGACGCCGCCTGATTTGAATACTTATCCAGATGTACATTGGGCGCCAAGCGCACAGGCCAAAAGGGTGAATGTGGATACGCTTACCAAGACTGATATTGCGCATTGGCAAGCGGGCGAAACATTATTACTGACAGGAAAAATCCTGACAGGACGCGATGCGGCACATAAGCGTATTGCTAATATGCTGGCAAAAGGTGAAAAGTTGCCAGTCGATTTGAGCAATCGCTTTATTTATTATGTGGGCCCTGTGGATGCGGTAAAAAATGAAGCGGTAGGCCCGGCTGGCCCAACGACTGCGACAAGAATGGATGATTACACGGAGTTAATGTTGGGGCAACTCAACTTGCTTGGCAGTATTGGCAAAGCAGAGCGCGGTGATGAGGCGTTAGCTGTGATAAAAAAATATAAATCTGTGTATTTAATGGCTGTAGGCGGTGCGGCGTTTTTGGTGAGTAAGGCCATCAAAAAGTCGCGCGTGATTGCGTTTGAAGATTTGAGCATGGAAGCAATCTACGAATTTGATGTGGTGGATATGCCGGTAACCGTTGCGGTAAGCGCAACAGGTGAATCGGTACATAAAACGGGTCCTGCGCTTTGGCAGGAAAAAATAGGGCAAGATAAAATTGCAAAACAAAAAGTGATTGAAATTACTGCGTTAAATTAATAGATATGCACATAGTGCCATGTGCCTTAAGTCACAGATTAGTATGCACTTTTAGTTATAACATCAGTCATAATGGTGATGGCATAAACAAAGGTGAGTGAGATGATAAAAACTTCTAAAATAACGGTAGATAAAATTTTAGTCAGATTGTTGCAAGCTGCCACAGCGATGTTGCTGTTATTTGTGGCGACAGCGGCAAGCGCGGTCGAAGTGGCAATTGTTACTGAAACCGCTGGCGCAGAAACAGCAAGCGTGCTGGATTATTTAACTGACAAAGACGGCAGATACACAGGGCCTACTGTAGAAGACAAAATCGCTAAAATGGATACCGATAAAAACGGTTTTGCCGATGTATTTGAGGTGCGCGCTTATTTGGTTGCGCTACATGGCAGCAATTACCAAAAAGATTTATTGGATAAATGGGAAGCCTCTGCCAGCGGTAAAAGTTGTAGCACCCCATTTGCTAAAGAGTTATACACAGATAAAACTTACTAGCTTAAATTTCAAACGTTTCACTTAGAAGATTTTACAAATGTGAAACGACTGACGATTTGGGCTAGTTTATAATTTGGGCGTGTTTATAAATCCAAGTTTCTAAGTTAAACAAGGCGCGATTAAGAAATAATGACGCCGCATATATTGATATGTAAGGAATTATTTTTTATGAGCAACGCCGTATAACGACGAAAATTGGATTTATAAACATGCCCACACGATTAATTACTAACGAGCCTGAAAAATCATCATGTTAAAAGCCTATCAAACGCATGTGCAAGAGCGCGCAGCTGTTCAACTTCCACCATTGCCATTAAGTGCAGAGCAAGTTGCTGCGCTGGTCGAGTTGCTTAAAAATCCAGCCAAATCAGATGAAGCACAATTATTAGACCTGCTGGAAAATCAAACGCCAGCAGGTGTAGATACGGCTGCCTATGTGAAAGCCGCTTTTTTGGCTGATATTGCAAAGGGAACTGCTACTTCACCAATTATTCCACCAGAAAAAGCAGTTAAGTTACTGGGCACAATGTTGGGCGGCTACAACGTGCAAGCATTGGTTGAGCTATTAAGCACAACAATGGCAGCGCATGCAGTAACGGCATTAAGCAATACCATTTTAATGTTTGATGCATTCCATGATGTGGATGTATTGATGAAAGCAGGCAACGCGCACGCTAAAAAGCTGATGGAATCTTGGGCAAACGCAGAATGGTTTACCAGCAAGCCTGTACTTGCTAAACAATTAAAAATGATTGTTTTTAAAGTGGATGGCGAAACCAATACCGATGATTTAAGCCCTGCACAAGACGCTTGGAGCCGCCCAGATATTCCTTTGCATGCCAAAGCCATGCTAGTGAATAAAATGCCAGATGGCCTAGCTAAAATTGAATCCCTAAAGCAAAAAGGTTTGCCACTGGCGTATGTGGGCGATGTGGTCGGCACTGGTTCTTCACGCAAATCAGCGATTAATTCTGTGCAATGGTTTATGGGAAATGATATTCCGAATATCCCGAATAAGCGCACAGGTGGCGTGATTTTAGGCGCAAAAATCGCCCCAATTTTCTTTAATACCGCAGAAGATTCAGGCGCATTGCCGATTCAGTGCGATGTATCCAAAATGCAAACAGGCGATGAAATCAGCATTTTTCCTTATGAAGGTAAAGTGCTGAATGAGACTGGCGAAGTCATCTCTACTTTTGAGCTAAATCCTGTCACTATTCCAGATGAAGTGCGCGCGGGTGGCCGTATTCCATTGATTATTGGCCGTGGCTTAACGGCCAATGCGCGCAAAGCTTTAAACTTGTCTGAAACAGAGATTTTCATTAAAGCAACACCTGCAGTTATTTCAACCAAAGGCTATACGCTGGCACAAAAAATGGTAGGCCGTGCTTGTGGTTTGCCTGAAGGCACTGGCGTACGCCCAAATACTTATTGTGAGCCAAAAGCAACCACAGTTGGTTCGCAAGATACCACTGGCGGTATGACACGCGATGAGCTAAAAGAACTCGCATGCCTAGGCTTCAGCTCAGACTTGGTTATGCAAAGTTTTTGCCACACCGCTGCGTACCCAAAACCAGTGGATATCAAATTGCAACACAGCTTGCCAGAATTTATGTCTAGCCGCGGTGGCGTTTCCTTACGCCCAGGCGATGGCGTGATTCACTCATGGTTAAACCGTTTGATTCTGCCAGATACGGTGGGTACAGGTGGTGATTCACATACGCGTTTCCCAATTGGTATTTCATTTCCTGCTGGTTCTGGTTTGGTGGCGTTTGCAGCGGCCACAGGCGCCATGCCACTGGATATGCCAGAATCAGTATTGGTGCGTTTTAAAGGTGAAATGCAACCAGGTGTAACCTTGCGTGATTTGGTGAATGCAATTCCGTACGCGGCGATACAAGAGGGCACATTAACGGTTGGTAAACAAGGAAAAGTTAACGTATTTAATGGGCGCATTTTAGAGATTGAAGGTTTGCCTAATTTAAAAGTAGAGCAGGCATTTGAGTTTGCCGATGCCTCTGCCGAACGCAGTGCTAACGGCTGTACAGTTTTGCTGGATAAAGCGCCGGTGATTGAATTTTTGAATTCTAATATTGTGCTGATGCAAAATATGATTGAAAACGGCTATGAAGACGCACGCACCTTACAACGCCGTATTGAAAATATGCAAGCATGGCTGGCTAAACCTGAATTATTGCAACCAGATGCAGATGCCGAATACGCGCATGTGATTGAAATCGATTTAAATCAAATCAAAGAACCATTAGTGGCTTGTCCAAATGATCCAGATGATATCAAGCCGATGTCCGCAGTGGAGGGCGATAAAATTGATGAGGTGTTTATCGGCAGCTGTATGACTAATATCGGTCATTACCGTGCAGCGGCGAAAGTGCTGGAAGGCACAGGCAATATTCCAACGCGCTTGTGGATTGCACCGCCAACGCGTATGGATGAAGCCCAATTGCGCGATGAAGGTGTGTATTCTGTATTTGGCGTTGCTGGCGCGCGTACTGAGATTCCTGGTTGCAGTTTATGCATGGGCAATCAAGCACGTGTGGCAGATAAAGCTACGGTATTTTCGACTTCTACAAGAAACTTTGACAACCGCATGGGCCGTGATGCGCGCGTTTATTTGGGTTCAGCTGAGTTGGCTGCTGTGTGTGCCAAATTAGGCCGTATGCCTAGCCACGCTGAGTATATGGAAACGATAGGTAGTAAATTGCAAAATACCGCTGAAATCTATAAATACTTAAATTTTGATCAAATGACTGAATACAAGGCCGCATTAGATACCTTAAGCAGCGGCAAAAAAGTGATTCCAATTGCTGAAGTTGCTATCTAAATAGTCGTTAAATTGTTAGAAAGCATTAATCAGGCATCTAAAACTGCTGGTAGCTATCTACCAGCAGTTTTCTTTTTTGCTGGCTTTATTTGGGATGCGCTCACCATAGGCCGTAATGTTGCCGCTTCTGATTTAATCATCTTTGCTGGCTATTTATTGGTGGCTGGCTTGATTCTTTTTTCAATCAGTCGGCCTATTTTTAGCAGTTCAGGCTTTATTTTGGCTGATGAAGCCCAAGATAAGGCACAAGCGCCATCACGCTTGTACGCAATCGCCACTTCCCGTTGGCCTTATTTTTTGTTGCAATTTTTATTTGGCAGTCTGTTAAGCGCACTTTTTATTCTATATTTTAAAAGTTCTAGCCACTGGCTGGCTTGGTTCATGTCTCTGTTGCTAGCCAGTTTGCTTGTTGGTAATGAGTTTCTAGAAAATCAATACAGAAAATTTACCGTCAGCTGGGCACTGTTCGGCCTGTGCGCCATGTTGCTATTTAACTTTGCTTTGCCGTTTATTTTGGGTAGCGTACTCAGTATTTGGTTTTATTTAAGTACCTTATTAGGTGCTATGCTGGCTTATTGGCTGTACAGTAAAACGCCAAATCACTTAGGTAGCATTTGGCCAGTTTCAGTCATTGCAGGCATATTAATGCTGGCTTATGCGGTGGATATGATTCCGCCAGTGCCGCTGGTGAAGCGCGATATTGCCATGGCCTATGCCATAGAAAAAGTGCACAGCGAACAAGGGAATGCAAAATATCAATTAAGCCAACAAGCATCGCCATGGTGGCAATTTTGGCGTAAAAGCAGCAATGATTTGGGAGTGCAAAGCGGACAACGCATTTATTGTTTTTCTAGCATATTTGCGCCAGCAGGTTTAAAAGCCAAACTATTTCACGATTGGCAACGACACACAAAAAACGGCTGGGTTTTACAGTCGCGCGCAAGTTTTACGGTGACTGGCGGCCGTTACAATGGCTTTAGAGGCTACACCTACAAAACCAGCCCTGCCGCTGGTGATTGGCGGGTGGTCATTAAAACAGAAAATGAAAAAACCATCGCGGTTCACAATTTTTCAGTGAAAATGCGCACCGAAAACCCAACTACTGTTCTGCGGCTATATTGATAGCAGGATAGCCGTTAATGTTGCGCCATTTAACTGAAATTTAGTTATTAACTGATATTCTGCGACAGCGTAAAGTGCGCATTCTTATCTAGCGCTAGCGTATCGCACAAAACAGGCATCGTGCCTTCAAGTATTTTCGGCAACGTCCACGGTGGGTTAATAATCAACATGCCACTGCCAAACATACCAAAGCCATCTGGATTCGGCGATACTACATTTAAACTGACATCGAGGTAATTATTAGGCCTCAGGCTAATTAATGCTTGCTGCATCGTTGCAATTTCTGGCCGCTGCAATAGCGGATACCAAATACAATAAGTGCCAGTTTCAAAGCGCTTTAGGCTATCTTTAATCGTATCCACTACGCGCAAGTAATCTTCTTTTAACTCGTAAGGTGGGTCAATTAGGACGACTGCGCGCTTAGTGGGCGGTGGTAGGCAGGCCTTAATGCCGTTAAAGCCATCTTGCATCTCAATTTTAACTTGTCTGCCTTTAGCGTTAAAATTTTCCAATAGCAATTTGCAATCGCTGGGGTGTAGCTCAAATAAACGTAATTTGTCATTATCGCGTAAAAATGCTTCGGCAATTTTTGGTGAACCTGGGTATAAATTTAAGCAATTGTTTGCATTGTGATTTTTTACCAGTTTTACAAAGTCAGCCAGTGATTTTGGTAAATTTTCCGCTTTAAAAAGTCGCGCAATACCGGCCTCAAACTCAGCGTTTTTTTGCGAAAAATCACTGCTTAATGCGTATATCCCTGCACCTGCGTGCGTATCAATCACCCAATATGGCTTGGGCTTTTGGTTAAAATAATCCAACACCAAGCTTAAAACATAATGCTTCAACACATCGGCGTGGTTGCCAGCGTGAAAGGCGTGGCGGTAACTTAACATTGTAAAATGTGGGCAGAATAGCAATAAATGGGCATGGGTGTATTATAACCTTAGTCGCATGGCTATAAATCATTGCGGCTTTATGTTGTAGATGTTCACTTAACTTAATAAAAAGGAAAATAAAATGTTAAATAGACTCAGTATGTTACTTGCAGCAGGCTTGTTAATAAACGCGCCTTTGGCTTTTGCAGAAAGCAAGATGAAGCTGGATACAGATGGCGATGGCAAGGTGAGTTATGAAGAATACCGCGCATCTAAAGAAAAGGCACATGAGCGTCAATTTAAAAAGATGGACACTGACGGCGATGGTTTTATAGATGCATCCGAAAAGCAAGCACAAAAAGACAAAATGCGTACCATGCGCGAAAAACGTAAACAAAACACCGAGTAAATGGGTGCAGTAAAAATAGGTTACTTAATAAGCACGCTTCAGCGTGCTTATTTATTGTTTTGCAGGTTGTTTTTACGTTCACTAACCGCTAGCATTAAGTCATGAGCGAATCACATCAACACGATATAAAACTTAAAGCCACAAACACCCCAAAAAACATCTACGCAATTCCTTTTGTTTTAATTCTTGCATTTGGAATCATTGAATTTTTTGGCGGCATTTGGACTAACTCATTGGCTTTATTAAGCGATGCTTGGCATATGTTTTCAGACGTGTTTGCGCTTGGCTTGGCTTGGTTTGCCGCGCATTTATCGGCCAAGCCCGGCACGCATACACACGCCAATGGCCAAAGTCATGCCGAGATTGCGGCCGCTGCTGTTAATGCACTGCTCATGTTAGTGGTCGTCACGTATATTACTTTTGAGGCGATTGACCGTTTTAAAAATCCGCACGTTGTAGCAGGCGGCTATGTCATGCTGATTGCTTTTTTGGGCTTGGTGGTTAACTTAATCGTGGCAAACATGCTACATCATGGCAATACGCACAACCATGCCGATGACCACAACAGGCGTGCCGCATACTTGCATGTGCTAGGCGATTTGCTGGGCTCGGTAGCGGCGCTGCTGGCTGGTGCTGTGATTTACTTGACTGGTTGGCAACAAATCGATCCGCTATTATCTGTTTTTATTTCACTACTCATTTTGTTTGTGACATTAAAGCTGATCAAAGATATTTGGTATGCTTACAAAAATGGCTAATTTAGTTAAAATGCAAGAAAATAGCATGCCTGCAGGCCGCATGGATATTGCCTCGCAGAGCATGTGTTTTAATGGCTCAGTTTTCAATCAACTCAATTAAAGGAGAAGTCAAATGCCCTACGTCAACGTTAAACTTGCTGGAAGTATTAGCAAAGAACAGAAAAAAGAAATCGCCAAAGAAATCACCGAAACCCTGCAAAAGCACGCGCACAAACCACCCAGCTATACCTATATTGTGTTTGAAGAGGTGAAAATGGAAGATTGGGCGATAGGGGGCAGTTTGTTGGGTTAAGTAATGACTAAGTTTTAAAATAACTAGTTTTTGCTGTTTTTTCTTGCAGTAAGCGACGTTAACACAATGGCCAGCAGCAAAAAAACCGCAATTGGCCAAGCCAGCGTGATAATTGAAGGCTCGCTTATGCCTTTAAGCAGTGTGCCGCGGATGACGCGCAAAAAGTGCGTTAAGGGTAAGGCCTCGCCAATGTGCTGCGCCCACAGCGGCATGCCGTAAAATGGAAACATAAAGCCAGATAACAACATAGACGGCAAATAAAAAAAGATGCTCATTTGCATCGCCTGCATTTGGTTGCTCACCGTTAGCGAGATTAAAAAACCGAATACCAAGTTTGCGGCTATGAATAGCAACACCGTCACTAGTAAACTAAGCGAAAAACCTTGTAATGGCAGCGCTAACAACCAATTGCAAGCAAACAGCAGCAATATAAACAATAAACACCCCAGTATAAAGTAGGGCGCTATTTTTCCTAACACAATCGCTATGCGCGGTATTGGCAGTAAATAAAGCGTTTCTAAGCTACCGCGCTCACGCTCGCGCACCATCGATAATGCGCCCAATAGCACTAAAGTTAGCGTCAATACCACACCCAAAAGCCCCAATACAATATAGCGCCGCGAGCTGCCGTCTGGGTTGTAGCGGGATTCTATAGTTAGTGCAATTGGTAGATTGGTTTTACTGGTATTGAGACTGGCGCTGGCATTGTTGGCTGTATTTGCGCCAGCAAATTGCGCTTGCGCGGCTTGCGTTGCCACTATTGACGCCACTGGGTCAGTGCCATCGGCAATCAACTTAACTGGCGGCTGATCGCCAGCAATAATTTGCCCGGCAAAATTGGGCGGCAGAGCCAATATAAATTGCACTTTACTTTCTGCCAATAAACGTTCTGCTTCGGCTGGGTTGTTGGTGCGTGTAACCACTTGAAAATAATCAATTTTTTCAAGTTCGTTAATAGCACGATTAACGAAATTATTGTTTTCATAAGCCAATAAAGCGGTGGGTAAATGTTTTGGGTGTAAATCAATGGCAAACCCAAATAATATGATTTGAATCACCGGCACGCTAATTAACAAGGCAAGCGTGAGTCTATCGCGCACAATATGCAGCAACTCTTTTGCCGCAACTGCAAAAAACCCGTTACTAAAATTTCGCCAATTGATTTTCATTTAATGGCTTTCTTGGTTGGCAGAAGCAAGCCAATCGAGCGCGTCACTTAAATTAGGCGCTATAGTGCTTACATCAATACCTTGTTCACTAGCCCAAGCATTAATCGTAGGCGGCAGCGCAGGGTTGTTGCTAATCAATCGGTAACCATTGGTATCGCGCTGGCAAATGGTGGATTTTATGTTAGGCGGCGCCAAATTGAGTGCTGTTTGATTTAATACAGCGTGACTAGATGAAAGGCTCCATGCATGCAAATTGAGAGAGACAGCAAGCTGCGCAGGTACATCTTGCGCCGTTAACTTGCCTGACTCTAAATAACCAATGCGATCACAACGGGCGGCTTCGTCAACATGATGCGTGGTGACCAGTATGGCAACGCCATTATCCGATAAGCTACGCAACTGTTGCCACATGGCAGTGCGCGCTTGCGGGTCTAGCCCAACAGTCGGTTCGTCTAGCAGCAAAAAACGCGGCGCATGCAGCAAAGCGGTTGCCAGCGCAACACGTTGCCGCCAACCGCCCGATAAGTGCCCAACTAGTTGGCTTGCGCGCGGTATTAAGCCATTACTTTGCAGCACATTTTCTGCTGCCAAATTGGGTTCTTTAAGCCCATGTGCGCGCGCAAAAAAACGGATATTTTCTAGCACTGTTAAATCGTCATATAATCCACCACGCTGCGGCATATAGCCAATCGGCTTAAACGGCTGCGACAATGCTGGTTTTAATACGTTTTCTGCTGAATTGGTTTGAAAATGTACTGTGCCCATATCGGGTTTAAGCAGGCCGCAAATAATGCGCACAGCGGTAGTTTTTCCTGCACCATTTGCACCTAATAGACCGTAAATCTCGCCCGTATTTATTGTTAAACTTAAGCCAGCCAGCGCCTTAACTGATCCAAATGACTTGTGTAAATTATCTAGTTTAATCATTAATTATCAACTACTTAACATCAAGCATGCGTATAAACAAAACCACCATACATATATTGTGATGCTTCAGCGCCCAACACCAGCACTTTGTCGCCCGCCTGCAAGTGCCCACTGTGGCGCAGCGTATCGAGTGCAACCCAAATGGCGGCGCTACCAAGGTTGCCGACTTGCCGCGCATTGCCATAAAACAAGCTTGGCGGCAAATTATATTCACGCGCAATCCAGTCACCAATATGGCCGTTGGCTTGATGCGGTAAAATGTAGCTTAAATCATTTATATTAACCCCAGCTTGTTTTGCTGCTTCAAATCCCGCATGAAAAAGTGCAGCGCCTTGGCTTCGTACTGATTCAAAGTCATGCTGAAAATGTGCTGTCTGACTACCCGCAACAGTAGATGGAAAATCAGACCCACCATCGGCTAAACTAAATCCTGATTGGCTGGTGGCTAAATGACCAAAAAATGCGCATTCAATAGTTGCACTTTTACTGAAAGAGGCATTATTTTCAACATCTGGCGCAACAATAATCGCACCTGCGCCGTCACCCATTTGCATCAAATTTACCCATTGGTCTGGCGAGTTTGGCAATAATGCAGGGTCTAAAAAAACCGAACCCAGCTCGCTACCCACAATGCCAATTGGTTTTGCATACACATTATTGAGTAAGCTAAACGCAATTTGTAGCGCATTGGCAAAGCCAGTGCAAGCTTGCCGCAGCTCCATATAAGGCGCAGTGTGGCTAAGTTGCATGGCTACTTCGGCTATATTGGGTGGCAATAATCTTGCAGGTGTTGTGGTGTGGCCAATTAAATATTGTAAACTGGTTGGCGCTAGCGATGCCCGTGCAAAGGCTTGTCGCAGTGCAATAGAACATAAATCTGGATTTCGTTCGCCAGGCATTGGTGCTTCAAGGCGTTGTTGCCAATCGCGCGCATGGTGGCGATAGTCAATACCAATTAAGCTGGCAATAGCTTTGCCACGGCGAGTTGATATGCCAAAATTTTGTGAAATGCGTGTCAGTAAATCGTTATTGCTGATGGCAGACCCTGGTAAGCATTTGCCAGTGCCTAAAACGCGTAATCGGCCAGAGGCGATTCTTGCGCTCATGTGAGATTTGTTAAAGCTGCTGGTGCGGCATGACTCAAACGAGCAAAACGCGCTAAAATGGCATTAAAATCAACGCCTACCACCGCAAAAGATGCCGCTTCTGGCGCTAGCAAGGCCGCAAAATTTTGCAACACTTTGCCACGTTCATCATGTTCAACCGCTGTTGCAAGCCCTAACGCCTTGGCGCAGCGGCGACTAATACGCACATGACGACCTTCGTCACGGCGGATGCGCTGAAAAATGCTATGTATGGAAGTTAAGTGTGTAATTGGCCTATCTCGCTGGCAAACCTCTGCCAAAATTTGGCACAAACCAGCATCAACTGCTGCAATACGCACCAAATGGAGCGATAAATCATCGCTGGTCAGACCACGTAAAAAACGCGCTGCCTGTCGTGTAGCATTGCGGCGTCGCGGCGCAGGTAGCGTTTGGCGCAAAGTATCAAGTAATTGTCCATGGCAACGCTCATCGTCTGCAATACGCATTAATTCGGCTTTAAACGCATGTTGTTGTGACTCAGGTAGTTTTTTAGCCAAATACTCAAAAGCAAACTCGGCCGATTCTTCACCACACAGCAATATAGGTAATAAATTAGCGATTGCTTGCGCAATTGCTGGCGGCAAATCTGATTGATTGACACCACATTGCTGGTTGCGTGAACTAAAGCACAAGCTAGCAAAGACAGTACGTATATCTTGATTTGGGTTCAAACCATTGGCATTTTTTGCGAGCGCATCCAAAACAATTATTGGTTGCTAATTAATTGCTGTACTTGCGGCCAATTGCTATCAGCTTTTTCAATATTATTAGGAATATTGGTTTTCCAAATTTGATTCGCAAAAACGTTGTTATTCAAATACAGTTTATTGTCAACAATATTCCATCTTGTTGGCTCACCAGATGCTACGCTGCCAAGTGCAGCAGCAAGTGCGCAATGCCCACCATATTGTGGTGCATAAGATTCTGGGTTAGCTATAAATAAATCGCGGTGCTCTGCGCTAGCAAATAACCAAGTCGCGCCAGCATATTCGGTGCTAAAGGCTTTGTCACCTTTCACTGGTTTTGCATCGGTAAAGTAAGAGACTGCGTCGTAGCCACCAACCGCAGGGCCACTATCGGAGCCATATATCAGGCTGGCGGCTGATGCTGTGTTAAACCATATGGTTAACAATAATAAATTGAATGTTTTATACAGTAACTGAGCAATACGCATAGTAGACAACTCCTAAATTTAAGATTGATTACGCTTATTTAGTCGATCCCAGTCATTTTTCCTTACAACTAATTTTGCCCATGAAAAAATGTTTTAGCAGCGCAATCATGAAATTCTGCTTTGCTGCTACGCGCGCGATTACTGTTAAAATATGCGCATGTTTGACCCAAAACCCATTTTAAAAAACCTGCCCAATCTGCCAGGTGTATATCGCATGATAAATGCGGAAGAGGTAGTGATTTATGTGGGCAAAGCCAAGGATATTAAAAAGCGCGTTTCTAGCTATTTTAATAAAAACTTACCCAGCCCACGCACGCGCATGATGGTGAGTAATATTGTTAAGATTGAAACGACGGTCACGCGCAGTGAGGCAGAAGCGCTGCTATTAGAAAATAATCTCATCAAAGGCTTGATGCCGCGTTATAACGTGTT
This sequence comes from Methylotenera sp., assembly GCA_021732405.1. Classification (GTDB taxonomy): domain Bacteria; phylum Pseudomonadota; class Gammaproteobacteria; order Burkholderiales; family Methylophilaceae; genus Methylotenera_A. The sequence continues at coordinate 8,734 of JAKFVB010000034.1, read as the reverse complement.
GTTTCGCGATGATAAGTCTTATCCTTATATTACGCTTACAGGCGACAAGTTTTCGCGTCTAGCTTTTCATCGTGGTGCACAGCGCAAAGGTTCACGCTATTTCGGTCCTTTTCCCAATAGCGTGGCAGTGCGCGAAAGTATTCAGCTTTTACAAAAAGTGTTTAAGCTGCGCACTTGCGAAAATACTGTGTTTGCCAATCGTAGTCGACCCTGTTTGCAATACCAGATTGAGCGTTGTACCGCGCCTTGCGTGGATTATATTTCGGCAGAAGATTACGCACACGATGTGAATATGGCCGCGCTGTTTTTAGAAGGCAAAACCAATGAGGTGATTAATACATTGGGCGACAAAATGAATACGGCGGCGGCCAATCAGGAATACGAAATGGCGGTGGTATTCAGAGACCGCATGCAAGCGCTGCGCCAAGTACAAGCCAAACAGTTTGTCAGCGATTTCAGCGTATCGGATGCGGATGTGATTGCCTGCGCCAATATTGCAGGCCAGCATTGTATTAACCTGGTGATGATTCGCGGCGGGCGGCACTTGGGCGATAAAAGCTTTATGCCAAAAAATACGCAAGATGCCGATTTAACAGAAACCGTAGAAGCGTTTTTAACCCAGCATTATGTGGCGCAAAATACTCCGCCAATGATTGTGTGTGGTGCTGAGGTGGATGCTAAAACCTTTGAATTGGCTTTTAGCGAGCAATCAGGCCGCAAAATCAAAATCATCACTAATGCTATTGGCGATAAACGCGTTTGGTTGAAAATGGCACAAACCAATGCTGAATTAGCACTGACGCAAAAACAAGCTGCTGCCAGCAACCAAGAAGCGCGCCTGATTGCGCTACGCGAAGCACTTAATTTGCCTGAAACCACTGAGCGCATTGAATGCTTTGATATTAGTCACACCATGGGTGAGGCCACGGTGGGTAGTTGTGTGGTGTTTGATAAAGGCAATTTGCAAAACAGTGAATACAGACGCTATAACATCACTGGCATTACACCCGGGGACGATTACGCCGCCATGCGTGATGTGTTGACGCGTCGCTATAAAAAAGTAGCGGCAGGTGAGGGTGTGCGTCCAGATTTGATCTTTATCGATGGCGGTAAAGGCCAATTAGGTGTGGCGATGGAAGTTATGCAAGAAGTGGGTTTAGAAGACATTTTGCTGGTTGGTATCGCCAAAGGCGAAGAACGCAGGCCAGGATTAGAAACCATGATTTTCTCGGATACTGGGGAAATGCTGAATCTGGAAAAAGATAATCAAGGCTTACATTTATTGCAGCAAATTCGCGATGAATCGCACCGCTTCGCCATCACAGGCCATCGCGCCAAACGTGCCAAAGCACGTATTACCTCAAGTTTGGAAGACATAGAGGGTGTAGGCGCCAAGCGCCGTAAAGCCCTACTGACGCGCTTTGGTGGATTAGATGGGGTGAAAAGTGCTAGTATGGACGAAATTGCGCAGGTAGAAGGCATTAGTAAAACATTAGCCCAAACTATTTACGAACAACTACATTAACTTAAAATAAAGTATAAAAAACAATATGTTGTGGAACATCCCCAATATTCTAACCGTGCTGCGAATCGCGCTAATTCCTGTATTTGTTGGTATTTTTTACCTGCCGCACAATTTATACGCACTTGGCATGACGCCATCGCATACGCTAAATGTCGCCGCGGCAACTGTCTTTGCGCTTGCAGCATTTACTGATTGGCTAGATGGTTTTTGGGCGCGCAAATTTAATCAAACTTCTAAGTTTGGCGCATTTTTAGACCCTGTTGCCGATAAGTTAATGGTCGCAGCTGCATTAATTGTGCTGGTGGAATTCGGACGTGTTGGTGCAGTGGTATCGCTCATTATCATTGGTCGTGAAATAGCCATCAGCGCCTTGCGTGAATGGATGGCTGGCACGGGTAAAAGTAATAATGTCGCGGTTGCCACTATCGGTAAAATTAAAACAGCGGCACAAATGGCCGCTATATTTTTATTGCTCTATTACGATAGTGTGAGTTTGGGATTTTTAGGCGTTTTTAATACTAAACTTGTCGGTCAAATTTTGATTATTTTTGCGGCTTTTTTAACATTGTTATCAATGGCTTATTATCTAAAAGCAGCTTGGCCGCATCTTAAAGAATCTATTCACTAATATTTTTCACTCAATATTAATCGTTAACTTTAGTGATTAATTCGGTGATTTAGTCTTGACGCTGTCTCGAAAACCGCTATAATGCTGGCTGTCTTAACGACGCGGGAATAGCTCAGCTGGTAGAGCGATACCTTGCCAAGGTATAGGTCGCGAGTTCGAGTCTCGTTTCCCGCTCCAAATAATAACTGATACGGCGAATGCATGCATGCTTTCGCCGTTTTGGTTTTTATATCTAATTTTTAAATTAGATGTTCTCGATGGCGCGATAGCAAAGCGGTTATGCCGCGGCCTGCAAAGCCGTTTAGGCCGGTTCGACTCCGGCTCGCGCCTCCAAAACCTCACTCCTTAATATTAAATATACTGTTAAATTGTGTTAATTTCGGCATATTAGTTGCCAATTATTAGCCGATTGACCATCAGTACAATTGTAGTATTCACTAAATGTTGATACATTACTTTAAATACATAATTTAACAGGTTGAAGTGATGAGTCTAGACAACAAAAGTCAGGACACAAGCAATCAAGACAATGTCAATGCAAATGGTTTGAAAAAGCCATTGGAATTGCCTATTAATAAGCCAAACTCAACCAATATCAATTTGGACGATTTATTGCATGCGCAAGCCAACAGTGGAGATTCGCTGCTTGGATGTTTGTTACTTGCTTGCCGTGGGCATCAAGTAGTTACAACTAAAGATGCATTAATTGCTGGCTTGCCACTAAAAAATGGAAAAATGACGCCTGCTCTATTTAAACGTGCGGCCGAGCGCGCAAATTTAGCGGTGACCATTCTAAAAACGCCAATCAATCAAATTCGTACCGCTTTTTTACCCATTACTTTGTTACTGCATAACGATGAAGCTTGCCAACTCGTCAGCATTGACGCAAAAGCGAATCAGGCGCGTGTCATTTACCCAGAGCTAGGCGATGCGGAAGTGATGGTTTCGTTAGATGAGATTGCCGCGCAGTATGCAGGATATTGTATTGTCACAAAGCCCAAATATGTATTTGATAAGCGCGCTCCCGCTGTTGGAAAAGTACGCTTAAGGCACTGGTTTTGGGGCGCCTTAGCCGAAAATAAGCGTATTTACCGCGATGTCATGGTGGCCGCATTTGTAGTGAATATGTTTGCGTTAGCCATGCCCTTGTTTACCATGAATGTGTATGATCGTGTTGTGCCAAACCGCTCAATAGAAACCTTATGGGTATTGGCAATTGGCGTATTGGTGATAGTGATTGGTGATTTTACTTTACGCACCATGCGGGGCTATTTTTTAGATTGGGCAAGCACGCGTATCGATATTCAATTAAGCGCCCGCATTATGGAGCAAGTGTTGGGGCTACGAATGGAGCAACGCCCTAATTCAGTGGGTTCGTTCGCCAGCAATTTGCGCTCGTTTGAAAGTGTGCGTGATTTTATTACCTCTGCCACCATTACTACTTTAATTGATGTGCCTTTTGGCATTATTTTTATCATCGTGATGGCTTGGATTTCGCCACTGATGGTAATTCCCGTAATTGTGGGTGCCATTGTTATGCTGGCTTACGCATTGAGTGTCCAAAGCAAAATGCATGAATTATCAGAAACCATGTATCGTGCAGGCGCGGTGCGAAATGCGACATTAATTGAAAGTTTAGTCGGTTTAGAAACGATTAAAGCGCTCGGTATAGAGGGTGGTATGCAACGAAAATGGGAGCATAGTGCGACTTATTTAACCGAGGTTGGCAGTAAATTGCGCTTACTTTCATCCTCTATTCACAATGGTTCTAGTGCTATTCAACAAACTATTTCTATTAGCTTAATTTTATTAGGCGTGTATTTGGTGACTAGTGGCGACCTTACGATGGGCGGGCTCATTGCATGCACCATGTTGTCTTCGCGCGCCTTGGTGCCCATTTCACAAACCGCAGGCTTGCTCACGCAATACCACACTGCATCGACGTCTTTGCAATCACTTGATGAAATTATGAATAAACCAGTTGAGCGTGCGCAGGATGCAAACTTTTTATCACGCCCCACTTTTAGGGGCGATATTGAATTCAGAGAGGTGAGTTTTAGTTATCCTGGCGCTGAAGAAAGCGCGTTAGTCAAAGTGTCGTTCAAAATTAAAGCAGGCGAACGAGTGGCTTTGCTTGGCCGCATGGGCTCAGGCAAAACGACGATACATAAATTGATTTTAGGGCTTTATCAACCGACAGAAGGTGCCATTTTGATTGATGGTATTGATGCGCGCCAGATTGACCCGGCAGAATTGCGCCGTTGTGTTGGTTACGTTCAGCAAGAAACGCATTTGTTTTATGGCACCATGCGTGACAATTTAACCATCACCACCCCGCATGCAGATGATGCAACTGTTTTGGCGGCTGCACATGCTGGCGGTATAGACGAATTTATCAATGCTCACCCAAAAGGTTTTGATTTAAGTGTGGGTGAGCGAGGCGAAACCCTTTCTGGCGGCCAGAAACAAGGAGTTGGAATTGCGCGCGCACTCATTGGCAAACCCGCTATTATTTTGTTAGATGAACCAACAAGTGCGATGGATCACTCAGCTGAGGATGCAGTTAAAAAACGCTTAATGGAAGCCGCGCAGGGCAAAACAGTGGTACTTATTTCGCACCGTACAGGCTTATTTGATTTAGCCGATCGTATCATTGTGATTGATGCAGGCCGTATTGTGGCAGATGGTCCAAAAGCGCAAATCATTGAAGCGCTACGTGCTGGAAAAATAGGTAAAGCGCTGTAAAAATAGCCATTTAGCTAAATAAATCAGGTAAAAATATGAGTCAAGGTCTATTCAATATAATAGGTGCAGTTAATGGATTTTTAAAGAAACAATCCTGGTTAACTGCGCCTATTTATTGGCTTGTTAATCGCGCAGTGCCAACAGAAACGCGTGATTCTTTGGCTTGGAGTGAAGAAGCAGATTTGGCGATTTTAGAGCAAAAGCCACTTAAAGCCAGAAAATTACTGTATGGCATTCTATTCATTATGTTAGCGGCTGTTGCTTGGGCATGGTATGCCAAAGTCGATGAGGTGACACGCGGCGAGGGCAGGGTCATTCCGTCGCGCCAAGTGCAAGTGATTCAATCGTTAGATGGTGGTATTGTGTCTGAAATTTTAATTAAAGAAGGCGATTTGGTTAAAGAGGGCATGCCACTGATTAAAATTGATGAAACCCGTGCGGTGTCATCTTTGCGTGAAAATAAAGGGCAGTTTTTAGCGTTAATTGCCAAACAAGCGCGTTTAAAAGCGCTTGCTGAAGACAGCCCTTTTAATCCGCCGCCCGAGGTGCAGTTAGAAGTGCCGCAAGTCTACGAGCAAGAGCAGGCTTTATATGTTGCTAGTCAAGATGATTTAAATTCAGTGGTGAATATTGCGCGTGACCAAATGGTGCAGCGTGAAAAAGAATTAATAGAAGTGCAATTTAAGCGTGAAATTGCTGAAAAAACCTATGAATCAGCCGCTAAAGAATTGGCGGCAAATAAGCCCTTACTGGCTAGCGGTGCGGTATCTGAGATTGATATTTTGAAATTAGAGCGTGAGGCAACACGCGCAAAAGGTGAGATTGACCAAACACGCGCGCAAGCCAACCGTATTCAAGTGGCGATTTCAGAAGCAAGACGCAAAGTGACGGAAGCTGAGCAAAACTTTCGCAGTAAAGTGCGCACTGAATTAAATGACACGACTGCTAAATTAAATAGCATTACAGAAACCAGTGTTGGCCTAACCGATAAAGTAAAACAGGCCACTTTAAAATCACCCGTTAATGGTAGGGTAAGTCGATTGTTTTTTAACACAGTCGGTGGTGTGATTCAGCCAGGTAAAGAAGTGCTTGAAGTAGTGCCGACCGATGATGCGTTGGTGCTGGAAACTAAAGTAGAAATCAAAGATATTGCATTTTTACGCCCCAACCAAGATGCGATTGTGAAGTTAACTGCTTACGATTACACCATTTATGGCACCCTTGATGCAAAAGTAGAAAGCATCGCGGCAAACTCAACTGTAGATGAAAAAGGTAATGCTTATTATGTGGTGCGTGTGCGCACCTTGCAAACAAGTTTAGGCAAAGGTTTGCCGATTATTCCTGGCATGATTGCGCAGGTGGATATTTTGACTGGTAAAAAGACAATTCTCTCTTATTTGCTCAAGCCTGTACTTAAAGCCAAATCGTACGCCTTTACTGAAAGATAAGGCCGCCATGCAAGATATTTTCATCTCGCCTTTAAGTGGCGGTTTGGCTGGCTGGGTAGAGGCTTTTCCTCACGCAAAAATTGCTGATATTTTAAAGCCCAATAAATCCCATGCCAGTGAAACAATCGTTTTTTGGTTGCACATGAATGCGGATAGGCAAGAGTGGCTAACCAAAACAATTAAGCAAATTCAGCAACAATATACGCAAGCAAAAATAGTTGTTTTAGCTAACTCGCCTAACCAGGCAGAAGCTTTATATGCAATGAGCTTAGGCGTAGTTGCTTATTCTCATGCTTACAGCCCAGCGCAAGTGCTTCGCGAAATGAAAACGGTGATTAGTCATGGTGGTGTTTGGATGGGCCCAGACTTGCTTAAGCGGCTGATTGAAGTGTCTAGTACTTTGGCTGGTAATCAAGCGGAGCAGGTGAGCCAACATTTAAGCCTGCTTACCAATCGTGAAAAACAGGTGGCGATTGAAGCAGCAAAAGGGTTGAGTAATAAGGAAATTGCCCGCATTTTAGACATTACCGAGCGCACAGTAAAAGCGCATTTGTCGGCTAGCTTTGAACGATTAGGCGCAAAAGATCGCTTGCATCTTGCGTTGATGCTCAATAATAAGAGTTAAAACCACTGCATTTTTTCGACTGTTTTAATGTGTTAAGTAAAGCATTTTAACGCACCTGTATTGTCCTTCAGACCAATGTTTTTCTGGCATTAATTGCTGTTTAATTCAAATATCTAAAAAAGTAATTTACTTTTGATATTTGAGAGAATCAACATGGCAACAATCGGCACCGTCGTATTACTCACTGGCTCAGCAATCGTTGTAGATGCCTCAGGCGCACAGCGCACCTTAATTTTAGGCGATTCGATTGAATCGGGCGATACTATTGTCGTACCTAATGGGGCAACGGTCGAGCTGCAACTTGCCAACGGTAATCTGGTACAAATTGGGCCTGAACAAACGGTCACCTTTACCCAAGAGTTAAGCGATGCCATTTTGTACGATTTGGTTGACCCTACTAACAACGCTGTCTCTCAAGCCACCATTCAGAGTCTGATTCAAGCGATCCAAACAAATGCAAATATCGATGACATTATTGCTGCGCTGGCCAATGAGCGTGCTGAGGTTAACGAAGGTGTTACGATTAATCAGCAAGGTCACAATTTTGTCGATTTGCTGCGTATTGACGATGTACTGAATCGATTTGATTACGCTTACGATGTTGCCAGCCGCGAGTTTTTAGATAACAACCCATTAACACAAGATCGTGATGTGCAACTAGGCGACGGTTTAAGTAATGCGGTTTACTTGCCACGTATTGATCAAGATTTAAGCGCCTTTGATTTTGATTATAGAACCCCGATTACTGCATTTGAAAGTCGCTATTACGGGACTATTCGCCAAGGCAATGATCCTGATTATCTTGCGAATTTAGTGATTGCGCCTGCTGGACCAAGCAATCTCCTGCCAATAGCAAGTTTTACCGCAACGCCTGGCACAGAAGACAGTGTTAACGCCACGCTCAATTTAACTGGCACTGATCCAGATGGCTCAATTGTGAGCATTACAGTGACCAGTTTGCCCCCAACTAGCCAAGGTGTATTGTATTTGGCCGATGGCATTACACCTGTTGTTGCAGGTGTGCCATTAACACCTGCGCAAGCCACAGGTTTAATTTTTATTCCAGCATTCAATTTTAACGGCACTGTTAATGTGCCATTTGTAGTGACTGACAATGGTGGGGCGACATCTAACCCACTAGTTGCCCAAGTCAGCATTACCGCAGTCAATGATGCGCCAATTGCCAACAATGACAATGTTGCTGTTACCGAAGACACGCCTGTTTCTGGCAATGTATTAACGAACGACACTGATGTTGATGGCGATATGTTGCTTGTTACACAGTTTACGGTAGATACTGACGGTGATTTGATTCCTGAAGTCTTTATAGCTGGTATGACGGCAATTATTACTGGTGTTGGGTCAATTGTAATCAATGGCAACGGTACTTACACTTTTACTCCCGCTCTAAATTATGTTGGTGCGATTCCTGAGATTGTTTACACCTTGTCGGATGGTGCTATAACTGACACAGCAAGCTTGAATTTAGGCCCAATTACTGCGGTGAATGATGCACCAGACGCAGTTAATGACACCATTGCGGCTACTGAAGACGTCACAGCCACCATCATGGTTGCGACACTATTAGCAAACGACACCGATGTAGACGGCAACCCATTAACCATTACCTCGGTACAAGCGCCGACAAACGGCACGGTAAGCTTAAACGCTGGCAATGTGATCTTTACGCCTAACGCCAACTACAATGGCCCAGCCACGTTTACCTATACCATCAGCGATGGACAAGGCTCAACCGACACTGC